>PLWR01000533.1 GCA_003165615.1 Acidobacteriota bacterium
TGCCGAACTGAAATTCCATGGGAATGCCGGTCACGACGCCGAGCACGAAGTTGATGCCGAAGATGCGCGCCCAGAAACGCGCCGCATCGTTGTATTGTTCGTCACCGGTTCGCAGCGCCAGCGTTTTTAAAATCACAATCAGCAGCGCCAATCCCATGGTGAGCTGCGGGAATAAGTAGTGGAAGGTTACGGTGTAAGCAAAGTGCAAGCGATCAACGGTTAATGCGTCATGCATGAGGGCCTCGAATTTTATGCCGGCGATATTTCTTTCCGGCGGGCAGTTCGTAGCGGGAAAAACGAGTACGCCAGGTCAGACTCTCTCGCGAGGGGGCTTTGTTGCCAACTTCGGCCAATGCGGAGCGAAAAGCATGTTGGCACAGGGTTCGGGATCGTGCCGTATGGTGTAACCCTCGGACTTCTTGTACCTATCCCGCAAACTTGCGAAAACGCAGAATGGATACCATCAGCAGCCCTGCAAGTCAAGGCTTGTGGCCTGCCCCGGCGCGTGTGCACTGGACAAAACCGGATGCCGTGATTTCCGTCTGCGCGCAGGAAAGGATTAGCCAGTTATTCGGAGTCAGAAACGGATCGATTCCCGCCGCATAGGAGTCCGCGTAACGTTTGCCGAGGCCGGACTGGTATTTGCCCGCGTGAATCTCGCGACTCAGTTCCACCAGTGCCGCAAGGTTGGGCCGCGGGAGCCCGTACGCCCGGGTGAAAATATATTCCGTCGCCCACGTGGGCCTCGGGTTTGAGAGATCCAAGTATTGTGCCGCGTAGTCCCTCAGTTCACCGCTGCTCTTGTCGTACCAGCCAATTTCCACGGCCGGATTATTGATGTACACGGGGCTTACCGCCGGAACAATGTGAATCGGAACGAGAGGTTTCCCCCCCCGGTCGGGGAAGATCCGGAAATCATCGCGATGAATATGGCCCGCATAAATCCCGCCCACCACTCCGCGGAAATCCGTTAATGTTTCCACCAGCTTTTTTGTGCAGCGGTCGGTCCAAAACAACTGGGGGTGATCTGCCGAGGAATTCATGACATTAATGCCAGGCAGAACGTGCAGGATCAGGGTGGCCGTCCTCCGCTCGCGCTTGACGCTGGCCAAAACTCCACCCAGCCATTGAAACTGGCCGCCGGGATCAGGATCTGCATCGCTGCAAGCCTTCGAGTTGCTGGCCACCCAAAGGTTGCTGTTCAGGATGATGAGTTCATTTTTCGGTACGGAGGGGTTGGGCACGGCATAATTCCCTGCCCTGGTAAAGGATGCCACGGCCTCTTCCCTCGTTGCCGTGGAGAGCTTCCCCCACCCACGGCTCCAAGCCTCCCCCACGCTTTGGAGAAAGGCTCCACTCGGTTGCGCGTAGTCACCCTGGTCCGAATCGTTATTGCCCAGCGCGGCGAAAACCGGCACTCCGGGCAGGGCTTTCGAGATCATCCCGTCGACAAAGCCGATGGTGTCGCGCCCAAACTTCTGATAGGCCTCTTCCCCGCCCCCCACACATTGGCGAAAGCGTGTATCGAATTTGTGCGCCAGGAAGTCGCCGGTAATGATCACGTAGTCGTAATGGAAATGGTTCTCCGCCGCCGTCGCCGCCACGTTGTCGAGGGTCGACTTGAGGAGAGGATAGTTCGTATCGCTGCCAAATTTCGAAAATGACCCGGAAGCAGCACCTTGGCACGCCGCCAATGGCTTCGCCCCAAGCTGTTCCATGATCGCAGGGTCAGCGTAAGGATCGAAGTGAATATCGGAAAGCAGCAGGAACATGCCAGTGCCCGGATAAGGCTGAAGCGCCGGGCGGTCATTCGGCAGGCTGCGGGCCAGGGTGGCAAGGACTGCAATCAGGACAAGAGTGGTGATTCCAGCTCGGCGCAAAGGTTTCTCCTCCAGGGATTCTGCACGGTCTACTACCCGCGACCCCATTTTCCCCCGTTGGAAGTATACACCGGCCTTCATGCCAAGCCGGTGCGCAGGCCGCCGCTACCCCAGCTCAGGAACAACTCGAGAGCACTGTCATCCTGAGGCCATTTTGTGGCCGAAGGACCTCGGCAGTTCGTTTGAGATTGAAGAAAGGAGTAACTACAGGGGTTCTTCACCCAAAAAACGGGCTCAGAATGACAGTATTGAAGGGTTGGTCCGCAATCACTAAAGCCCCGCACATCCAAACCTGTGGGAAAAAACAGGGCTACTGTTCCGCCGGCGCGGGGACGAGTTCCGGAATTTCCTCGACGCGTTCGATTTGGCGTTCGATCTTGCCCACGACTTCGCGGGAATAGGGAATAAAGTGGTGGCCGGAAATCATGATGGTGGCGGCCATCCAGATTTTCGGGGGATTGAATGCGTAATGGCTGAGAATTCGGAACAGGTATTTCCAATAGGCAGTTCGGTAGGATGATTTAATGCCCTGTTGCCAAATCGAGCGCGCGACGATGGCCGCGATTCCAACAGCATTCGGTTGCCGCGCGGCGCGCTGATTTTTGCGGATTTTCCACCTTTCCATGGACCGCCACGCGCGCTCGTAAAATGCTTTCGGTTCGTAAATGGCCGCCAGCGTTTTCGCCTGTCCGCGCAGCATGACCGCCGGCGCCAATTTGGTGCGGAAGTTCGGCGGATTGGTGTCGCCGCTGCTGTGTTCGGACTCCACCAGCAGGCGTCCTTCTTTCTGCATGCGTTCGTACAACGCCGTACGTGGCATGGCATGGAGCGAATTCAGCAAGGCCCAGGGAATGGCGGTGCGCTCGATAAATTCAATCTGGCGTTCGAAGATGTCATCGGTATCGGAGTCGAACCCGACAATGAATCCACCCGTCACCCACAACCCTTTCTCGTGAAGAATGTCGATGCAATTCACCGGATCCACAGCCAGATTTTGGAATTTCTTGGTCTCCTGCAATGATTCCTTGGAAGGACTCTCAATGCCGAGGAAAACGTAGAAGAAGTTGGCCTTCACCATGGCCTCGACCAGGGCAGTTTTTCGGGCCAGGTCCATGGACGCTTCGGTGTAGAACATCACCGGCGATCCATGCGCGTGCTGCCATTTTTCCAGTTCCACGCACAGCTCCAGCGCGCGGGCGTGATTGCCAATGAAGTTATCATCGACAATGAAGACCTGCTTCATCCATCCCAGGCTCAGCAGCGCGTCCAGTTCGGCGGTGACTTGCTGCGGATGCTTGGTGCGCGGCTTCCTTCCGTAAAGAATGATGATGTCGCAGAATTCGCATTGAAACGGGCAGCCCCGAGAAAATTGAATCGACATGGAAGCATAACTGCCAAGCTTCAGCAGGTCGAAGCGGGGAATGGGGGTGCAGGTGACGTCGGGTTTGTCGGTTACCTCGTAGAGTCTTTTTGCCGTACCCGCTTCCAGGGCGGCGGCAATTTCCCCAAATACTTCGTCGGGCTCACCCACCACCACATGATCGGCGAGCGTCAACATGCGCTCCGGTTCACTGCTCGCGTAGGGGCCCCCCACCATCGTTCGCACGCCCAGGCCGCGAGAGCGCGCCAGAATATCGACCATCCCCGCCTTCTGAACTTCCATTCCTCCCACCATCACCAGATCGGCCCAGCGCAGGTCGTCGTCGGTCAGGTCCTCCACCGCTTCATCCGCCAGGCGGAGATTCCATTCCGCGGGACACAGGGCGCCCACCGTGATCAGCCCCAACGGCGGCATCACGACTTTTTCGGGGAGTAATTCCAACATCCCGTTGAATGCCCAGAAGGAATTGGGGATTTTGGGCCATACCAGGAGGGCCTTGATTTTCTTGCCGAGAGGGGGAAAGGGTGGCGTGGATTCCTGCACAAGTTCGGCCGTGGGGATCATGGGCGATCCTTTCCCGTGGAATTCCCCACTGGGCAGCCGTCAAGCGGAGAATGGGCAGCGTAGGGCTTTCCCTACCGCTGTGCCCCTGCCTTCAGGAAAGGAAACCACTTTGGCCGATCCGCACGTGAGCATCCTAAGAGTGAGACTCACAGGGTAATCTTTGTGGGCTCGAATTGGCGCGACAGGTGCGTAAGCTGCAAAGTCCAGCTTAGTTTACAGGCCGGTGGCAACTATACACTGGTTGGGGTTAACAAACAATGCAAACAAAATGACCGGGAGCGGGACAGCTTGCTGTACCGGCCGCCAGCGCGGACCTCGAAGAGGTCCGCAAGGGCACGCGAATCCCTTCGAGAAGCCTTGGGGTCGGCACATGGTGTAACATCAGCCGCAAGGCCGGCATGAAGACATAGCGCCGACCTTGAGGTCAGCATTTGAGTGCTGCCCTCAAGGTCAGCGCTACATCAGCGNNTGACCTCAAGGTCAGCGCTACAACCGCACGCACTATGCCAGCGAATTTCCCGGAAAGACTTGACGTACATGGCATAGGACGTGCATTGGAAATCTCGGCCTGGAGACAGAGTGCGACATTTCTACCACAAGCAGCCGCCTCCAAGTGAACAAACGCGGAACCCGGCCCAGATCCACAAGCGAACCAGCACGAGACACGCAGGGATTCCTTAAACCCAGGAAAGGATGCGCGCCATGAACGGCAG
>PLWR01000074.1 GCA_003165615.1 Acidobacteriota bacterium
GCTTTAACGTCCGGCCGGAGCGCAAGGCGACGGAGTTGGCTCAGCTCGAGAATGTCGACATCCGGTTGCACACGATCATCTACAACGTCACCGATGAAATCAAGAAAGCCATGGTGGGGTTGCTGGCCATCACTTACAAGGAAACGTCGCTGGGACGGGCGGACGTTCGAGATACTTTCCGCATTACCAAAGTTGGAACCGTGGCTGGATGTATTATCCAGGACGGCAAGATCGCGCGCGATGCGCAGATCCGGCTGGTGCGCGACCACGTGGTGGTCCACGTGGGAAAAATCCGATCCCTGCGGCGCTTTAAAGATGATGTGGCGGAAGTGAAGTCGGGAATGGAGTGCGGAATTTCGCTGGAGAACTACAATGACGTCAAGATCGGCGACGTCATTGAGGCCTACGTGAAGGAGAGGGTCTCCGAGCCTGCCATGGTCTGAAGCGGGGTGCTGGGGATTAGGCGCTGGGGGCTGGGGCCGAACATCCTGCACTTCCGCTGTACCTAGCACCCAGTCCCCAGGTCCCAGCCCCCAAGAGGGTCTGCCGCGATGCCGGTTGGCGTATTAACCCTGGAAATTCAGATTCCCTACG
This sequence comes from Acidobacteriota bacterium, assembly GCA_003165615.1. The sequence continues at coordinate 595 of PLWR01000074.1, forward strand.
CGCATTCACTCAAAGAAAAGCGTGCGGTGCTGCGAAAGATGCGGGACCGCCTGCGGGCCCGTTTTAACGTGGCCGTGGCGGAGCTTGACCATCAAGATGTGTGGCAGCGCGCCACGCTGGGCGTGGTTTCAATTTCCGACAGCCAAAAATTACTGGAATCGGTTTTTCACCAGGTCCTCGCGGAAGCGGAGAATATCCTGGGTGATGACGTCGCTGACCACGTGCTGGAGTTCTTTTGAATGTGACAAGTGACGAGTGACATGTGACAAGCAGGATTCAGATCGGGCGGCCGTTTGAAAGGATTGCTTTTGCTTGCTCGTCACATGTCACTCGTCACTTGTCACTTGTTACGTGATTTGAGGATTTCATGAGTATTGCCGGACGCCGGACGGACCGGCTGGGACATGAAATTCGCGTCATCTTGGCGGAACTGATGGCGCGTCAGGTGAAAGACCCGCGAATCGGCTTCGCCACGGTGACGCGTGTGGAGATGACCGCGGACCTGCATCATGCCCGGGTTTACGTCTCGGTGTTGGGGAGCCAGGAAGAACAAGAGAGCAGCATGGAAGGGTTGTCCTCGGCGGCGGGATTTCTTCGCCATGAAATCGGCCACCGGCTGGGCCTGCGGCGGGCCCCTGAGTTGGATTTTATCCTCGACCACGGCGCCGAAGCGGTGGAGAAGATCGAAATGCTCCTGCAACAAATCCAGCGAAAAGGTTAAAGGGTAAAGGCTAAAGGGTAAAGGTCAAAGACCGGCTGCTAGTGAACTCGGATAGCCATAGCAATTTCATTATGACCCTTTTCGCAATACCCTTTAGCCTTAACCCTTTAAACATCTAAGATGACAGCTACTACCCCTCCCCAACCCGAAGTTTCCGGCGTCCTTGTCATTGACAAGCCTGCGGGCATCACTTCCCACGATGTGGTGGCGCGAGTCCGCAAGATTCTGCACCAGCGCCAAGTGGGCCACTTTGGCACGCTCGACCCTTTCGCCACGGGGGTGCTGCCCGTCTCCGTGGGCAAGGCGACGCGGTTTGCGCAATTCTATTTGAAATCCCGCAAGGCTTACGAGGGCACGATCCATTTTGGTTATTCCACCGACACCTACGATGCTACCGGGGATGCCACGTCGGAAGCGGTCGCGGTGGCTCTGGAAGCCTCGGTGTTGGAAGGCTACTTTTGCCAGTTCACGGGGCGGGTGCTGCAAACTCCTCCCCCGTACTCTGCCAAGCGGGTGGGTGGGGTGCGCGCCTACAAGTTGGCGCGGCAGCACAAGCCGGTAAACCTGGCGCCGGTGGAAGTGGAAATCTACGCCCTGGAATTGCTGAGTTTGCAAGGTGCCGAGGTGCAGTTCGCGGTGGAATGCTCGGGCGGAACCTACGTCCGCTCCCTGGCCCATGACTTTGGGCAGAAGATGGGTTGCGGAGCATATCTGGCCGGCCTGCGTCGCACCGCGGTGGCGGAGTTCACTCTGGACCGCGCCGTCACGTTGGAGCGATTGCAAGACGTCGCGCTGGAGGGCAATGTAGAATCCTGCATCGTCAGGATGGAAGCCCTTCTTCCTGATTGCCCGGAATTGGTAGTTCGTGGCCGCGAGGAGACCTCGGTGCGGCACGGCCACGCCTTTGAACTTGCCCAGGCCCTCCGGCCGGGACGCGGCGCGGCCCCCGGAAATGCGCCCGCCATGAATCTGCTGAAAATCCTGGGCCCGGAACGCCGTCTGATCGCCGTAGCGCGACACGTTTCCGGCGCCATCTACCATCCCAACCTGGTTTTGGTCTAATTCAAGGACAAAGCTACAAGTCGTAAGAACATTTGCGGTCAGACAACCAGCCGGACCATCGCGCAGCCGCGACTGAGCGGAACCTTGAGAGCGATTGCCGACTCTTTCTGGCGAAACGCACACTCCTTCCAGTCATTCTCTCCCGGATGGATGACTTCGCATTTGAGCTTCTTCCCGGCAACAATTTCCGGCAGACCCCGTAGCGTCAAGCTGGAGCTGGCGGCGGAACCGCCGAAGGTGACGGGTATCACATATCCATTCGGAACCTTGAATAGATTGGCTTTGGCATCGCCCTGATCGATTCGAATGACCTGGGGCAGCAGAACCCACTTTCGTCCCCGCATGGCTGTAAACATCGAGCCGTAGTCCGTGTAGATCTTTTCCCCGGCCGCGCTCGGCAAGATGGAGTGGTCGTTCTGCGGAAACGGCGCCATGGGAAAAGTGCCGAGGTACAGAAATCGCTGCATGAAAGTGTCGGGATCGGGTTTGAACTTGGCTGCATCCTGCACCCACTCGATGGTGGGTTTGAACAGGCCCGTCAGCGCCGACAAGTTTTTGGAAGGGCCATAGTCACCATGCTCGTCGAACAATCCATCCACCTGCTTGAGGATATCAATTCGTTTAAGGTGATTATTGACGAAGAGGGCCTGCCCGGCGTCGTGTAGAAGCGGCCCCAGCTTTTCCGCGAGGTCTTTCCACGACGTAATCAGTGACCGTGCCGGGCCGTCGTACCAGGTCACGCCGTCATCCCGGCGGAAATTGTACAGGCGCACAAAATCCAGCCGGTCGATGCACATTCCCGACGAATCAGGGATTTTCTGAATCAGCTTTTTGGCCTGGTCCAGCAGGAAGTTCTGCCATGAAGGCTCACCCCAGTCGAGAATGAAATCGGCCCATGGCCATCCGACTTGAACCGGCCCGGGCGCACCGGAGTCCTCTGCCTGCAATTGGATCTTCGGCGACACCTTTTCGGAATGAAAGACGATGGCGTCGGCAAAGTTACCGTAAAGAAAATCGTTCGGGTCCTTCCAGAAATCCGGATCAGAGGGTGATCTCCGGAAGGGGGGCGCGGGATAGAGCATGTGCGTGCCGAACTCGGCGAAGTCGTAATAATTCAAGACATACAAGCCCGCCTGGCGCATCTTGCGCGAATACTCCGCCATCTGGGGTACCGAGGTCGAGTGTCCGATGTAGAACCGGGGATCATCCGACCACGGTTTCAAGCGGGTCCACTTCTCGCCGTCGGGCACGGGCGGCATCCACATCCCCTGATAGGGATAATCGAAGCTGGCTTTCCAGTTGACGGTGAACGCCATGCGTTTCAATTTCTCCGCGTCGAGATCGCCTTCATAGCTTGAATAGGCGCCCGTCCCGCCCAGTTCGCCGGCGCTGGCCAGGGGCGGATGGAAATATTCGGGATAGCGCTCCGTCATCCAGCGCAGACCGCCGCGCCAGTGCGGCTCGTGCGCGGTGAGGTCCATGGAATAATCCACCGGGCTTTGCTCCGAAATGCGGCGAAACAGGCGGGAAAACTTTACGCCGCCCGACGCCGTGGTTTGCATGGTCATGTCGAGCAGTACGTCATCGGGCGACAAGGCAAGGCTCATCCCCACATCGTTTTCTTCTTCCACCACCGTCGCCAGGGGAATGCCAAAGACGTCGCCAAAGATGGGCATGTAGAAATTCGTGGTCTGGGAGTAATCGTAAGTAACCGCCCCGTACCAAAATGAGCGATCGCGGAATGCTTTGAGGACGAGCGGGTCGGCCCACTCCGCACCGTTCTTGGTCTCCACCAATTTCATGGCGGCAAAGAAAGCTCCGGGCCAGCCTTCCGACTTCATCCACGGCTTGTCGGGCTCGGGATCGCCCCAGGCGGTCCAGAACTTTTTCTCTGCCGCCCCGGCAAATTCCAAGTGGGTTTCGATGGCCGTGCTCCACGCGGGACCGTGGCCATCCAAGCGCATTTCCCATCGTACCGAGTCCTTGGTGGGGAAGAAGCTCTCGTAGAGCGTGACCTCCTTGCGAGCCCCGCTGATTTCGCCCACCAACTTCTTCGTGAATCGCACACCGCCGTCCTTACGCTCTTCGACCTCAACGGCCCCTTCCCGCCGCAAACCCACTAGAGACGTTCCACCCTGAACCGGCCAGCGGATCTGCTTCATTCCCAGCACAAGGCCAACGATTTCGCCCTCGCGCGAAAGTTCCACAGTGAGGTTTGGCGATTGGATCTGGAAGGCTGGTTTCACTTGATTGGCCGCGCCGCTGCCGCTCACTTGTCCCCAAAGCCGGCTCGCGAATCCCCTGGCAGCCACAGTGCCCGCCGTCAGCGCGCCCAGAAATCGCCGCCGATCAAGGATGTTCATGGTGTTTGATCCTCCTAAGCTCAGACCAGCAATCTGACCATCGCGCAGCCGCGACTAAGTGGAACCTTGAGCGCGATTGCTGACTCCTTCTGGCGAAACGCGCAATCCTTCCACGCATCTTCTCCCGGATGGATGACCTCGCATCTGAGCTTCTTTCCGGCAACAATCTCCGGAATGCCACTCAACGTTAGGTTGGAGTTTGCGGCGGACCCGCCGAAGGTGACGGGAATGACGTATCCACCCGGAACCTTGAATAGATTAGCTTTGGCATCGCCCTGATCGATTCGAATGACCTGGGGCAGCAGAACCCACTTTCGTCCCTTCATGGCTGCAAACATCGGGCCGTAATCCGTATAGACTTTGTCCCCCTCGGCGCTGGGAAGAATGGAGTGATCGTTCTGGGGAAAAGGCGCCATGGGAAAGATTCCGAGGTACAGGAATCTCTGCAGAAACGTGTCGGGGTCAGGCTTAAGCTTGCCGTCGTCCCGCACCCATCCAATCGTGGGCTTGAACATGCCCAGCAGCGCATTCATGTTTTTGGAGGGGCCGAAGTCAGCATGCTCGTCGTACAGCCCATCCACGTGCCGCAGGATGTCGAGCCGTTTGACGTGGTTATTGACAAACAGAAACTGACCGGCGTTGTGCTGGACGGCCCCCAGTTTCTCGGAGAAATCTTTCCACGAGGTAATCAGGGAGCGCGCCGGACCGTCGTACCAGCTCACGCCGTCATCCTTGCGGAAATTATAAAGCCGCAGAGTATCGAGCCGGTCGATGCATAAGCCGGACGAATCGGGTATTTTCTGAATCAGCTTTCTCGCCTGGTCCAGCATGAAGTTTTGGTAGGAGGGTTCACCGCAATCGAGAATGATACATCCCCATGACCAACCTCCGCCCATCGGCCCGGGCCCCACGGAGTACCCTGCTCCCCATTGGCCTTCTGCGGGCGCCTTCTCCGACTGGAAGACGATCGCGTCGGCAAGATTGGCGTAGAGAAAGTCATTCGAATCCTTCCAGAAATCCGGGTCGGAAGTCGGCCGCCGGAAAGGTGGGGCGGGGTATTTGACGTGGTCGCCAAACTCCGAGGCGTTGTAATAATTCAAGACATAGAAGCCCGCCTTCCTCATCTTGCGAGAGTATTCGGCCATTTGCGGGACAGAGGCAAAGGGGCCTATGAAATACTTGGGCTCGTCCGACCAGGGCTTGAGACGGGTCCACTTCTCGCCATCAGGCACGGGCGGCATCCACATTCCGATATAGGGAAAATCGGACGCCATTTTCCAATTGACCGTCAGACCCATGCGCTTGAACTTCTCCACGTCCAAGTCACCTTCATAGGTGGAGTAGGCGGCGGTCCCGCCCAATTCGCCGGCGCTCGAAAGTGGTGGATTGAAATAATCGGGGTAGCGTTCCGTCATCCAGCGCAGACCGCCACGCCAGTCGGGCTCGTGCGCGGTAAGGTCCACGGCAAAACCAACGGGACTTGACTCGGAAATGCGACGGAACAGGCGGGAAAATTTGATGCCTCCCGCCGCGGTGGTATCCATGGTCATGTCGAGCAGGATATCCTCAGGCGACAAGGCAAGGCTCATGCCCACATCGTTCTCCTCTTCCACCACCGTCGCGATGGGAATGCAAAAGACATCGTTAAAGATGGGCATGTACCAATAACCCGTTGCCCGGGCATATTGGTAATAGAGCGATCCGTAATAGAAAGTTCGGTCACGGAACGCCGTGGTGATGAACGGGTCGCCCCAGCTCGGGCCTTCCTTGGATAGACACCATTTCAAGCTTTTGTAGAAGACGTCGGGCCAAGGTTCGGCCATTATCTGCGGATCATCGGGCTCGGGAGCACCCCAGGACGTCCAGAACTTCTTCTCGTTCGCGCTCGCAAATTCCAAGCGCGTCTCGATGGCTGTGCTCCACGCTGCTCCGTGGCCATCCAAGCGCATTTCCCAACGCACGGAGTCCTTGGTGGGGAAGAAGCTCTCGTAGAGCGTGACCTCTTTGCGAGCCCCACCGGCTTCGCCCACTAACGTCTTCTTGAACCGTACTCCGCCTTCTTTGCGCTCTTCGACCTCAACGGCCCCTGCCCGCCGCAAACCCGCAAGAGAAGTTTGGCCCTGAACCGGCCAGCGGATCTGCTTCTTTCCCAGCACCAGGCCAACGATTTCGCCTTCACGCGAAAGTTCTACAGTGAGGTTCGGCGATTGGACCCGGTAGGCTGGTTTCACTTGATTGGTTGTGCCGCTGCCGCTCACCTGTCCCCAAAGACGGCCGGCGAATCCCCTGGCTGCCGCACCGCCCGCCGTCAATGCCCCCAGAAATCGTCGCCGGTTGAGTATGCTCATAGTGTTTGGTTCTCCTCTCAGTGGCTTCTTTGGCAGTGGGCGAATCCGATGTAGCGGCGGCTTTAGAGGTTGCGGAAAAGGTCATTGGCACTGTCATTCCAAGCATAGTGGCCATCTGTCCGCGGGCCTTTCGGACTCCTTCACGGCGCACCAGATTACAGCCAAGCTCCGCGCGGCGCAACTCCCGTGATTGGACACTCCCGTTATTGGAGGTGGTGGTGTCATTTGCGGGACACGCGCGCCCCCAGGTGCCGTCATTCCCGCGAAAGCGGGAACCAGCGTTAACCCTCCTCCGGAATGCCCGTTGCAAATGCCGCTTCAATGAGATGGACAGCATTGGCGACGCCATTCTCACGGGCTAATTGCTGACCCAGTGAGGCGGCACGTTTAGCCATACCGGAGTCTCGGAGCACCTGCTCGATTCCTCTGGCCAACTTGCCTGCCGAGAGGTGATTTCGGGTCAAAGTTTTTCCGCCTGCGCCCAGCCTTCTCAACTCGTCCCCCCAGAAGAACTGATCCGCCATGTGCGCCACCACGATGGAGGGGCGTCCTGCCAGGAGGCTTGCCTGAGTTGTTCCGGCGCCGCCGTGATGGACGATGGCAGCACACCGGGGAAAGACGCGCACATAGGGTGAGCGCTGCACCTTGAAGATCCGTTCATCGGTGTGGAACACGGAAAGATCGTCCACCGGCAACTGGATGACGCCGCGGCAACCAACCTTCTTGATCGCTTCTGTCCATATAGCCGCCGTCTCGCGAAGGTAATCGAGACTGTTTGGCATCATGCTGCCAAACGTGATATAGACCGGCGGCGCACCGGAAGACAGGAACCGATCGAGACCCGCCGGGAGTTCTTCCATCCGAGTGTCCAAGGGTGGATTCAAAAAGCCACATACCTGATGCCGCTTGTCCCAATCTTTGGGTGCGACACAAATGTGTGGACTGACAGCAATCAGGTTGAGCCGTTCGGACGCCCAAGTTTGCGCCATGACGTCCCGGTCTGGCGGCAGTCCTTCGCGCTTGCGCAAAGCGTTCACGCGCGGCAAGAAAATGCGGTTGATCATCTTCCGCACCAGCGCCCACCCCAAAGGGTAAAACCACTTGCCGAGATCGGGCAGGCCCGGTGGGCGCATATACGCGGAGGGCAGGCAGTTATGAACCACGTTGAGCGTCGCCATGGGCACGCCAGCTTTTTCCGCGGCCACCCGGAGTGGATATACAAAGAAATGCCCGATCACGGCGTCGTTGGCCGAGCAAAGCTCGCGAGCCGCCACATACATCGCCTCCATGGCCGGGTCGAAGCCATACTCCATAACCATTCTTGCCTGCTGAATGGGGTTTCCAGCAGAGATGATTTCACGCCAGACAGCCTCCACTTCCGCCGGATCATGCATTTCGGGATTGGGTACGGCGATGAGCTTGAAGCCATACTTATTGGCGACCGCACTGTAATCCCGCCCAATGTTGTCAGTGACGGCAATGGTGACTTCATGCCCGGCGCCAACCAGCCCTGCGGCCAGCGCCGTGAAGGGTCGAATGTCGCCCTCGCTGCCCCAGGTCTGTAGACCGATCTTCATTTTATGAGTCCTCTGCTTGCGGGTGAGATGGTAAACGGGCTGATACAAGCCGCGGAGTCGCCGCAGCGGCCCTTGTTCGCAGGCTTTTCAGCGGAAGACGAACCCCGAATCTGCGGGAAGCCGCCACGAATTCGCAGGCCACTTGCCAAAGCAGGACACCGTCGCGGCTGTTGGCAATTAAATCGATGGCGATTTGTTGGCGCTTGGAATCGGCCCGGTCGCAGGCGTAGAGGAGGACGTTGGTATCAAGCGCGATCATGGAGGTCCTCTCGCGTGGGCAGCGGCCCCTTCGAGAAGAACTGCATGCCGGCGATCCCAGCCTTTAATCGTGCCACAGCCGCGTCCCGGTCTCCGAGACTGTCTTCGATGGGCGCAACGATAACGCGTACGCGCGGCTGCTCACGGAGATTTAGATCGACCGCAGGCTTGAGAACCCCGTGAGTGTAAATGGCCTCCGTGATTTGCGTCATGGTCACCTTCCTAGATCGAGATTACTATGAGCTCGGCGGCGGCGCAATCCCTCGAACCGTACCGGTCACCATTGCGGACGTTTTCCCCAATCGCCGACCCCACAGAACAAGGGTCTGCGCCAACCAGCGGATTTGTTAGGTGGCAACCAAACCTGACGACGCATATATCACAGGCGATACCGGTCGAGTTACGAGGTTCCCCAGCGACATTTTGTAGCCTCTAGTGCTGGTTGATTGGTCTTGCCCATCGCCAATCGTCAATCGAAAATCGACAATTCCCCAATGGCCCGAGGGCGAGATGATTCGATGGCCCGATGATTCGTTTCCCCATCGACTTGCGGAGAAATACCGGTTAGCATCATTGGAAAAATTGGAATGAGGTCGAATCATGAATCGATGGTGGACAAGAGTTTTGTGCGGACTAATGAGCATCTGTTTCCTGGCAGCGCCAGCGGCGCACGGGCAGCAGAAGCCGGCCGCAAGACCGTTCGATTTGATCGAATGGAACGGCGGGAAGTTCATCTATGGCGCGGATTATTATCCCGAGGCTTGGCCGGAAAGCCAATGGGAAAAAGACGCCATCATGATGCAGGAGGCGGGTTTCAACTTCGTCCGTCTGGGGGAATTCGCCTGGGTGAAGATGGAGCCGCAGGAAGGCAAATTCGATTTCGCCTGGCTTGATCGCGCCCTCAAGGTGCTGAACGCCCACGGCATCCGGGCGGTGCTGGGCACACCCACGGCCTCGCCGCCCGCATGGTTGTATGCGAAATACCCTGACATCGCGGTGATGGACGCAAATGGGGTCCGCTATCGCTACGGTTCACGCCGCAATTATTGCCTCCACAATCCCGACTTCCGTGCCGCCACCGCCCGCATCGTTACCGCCATGGCGGAACATTACAAGGATCATCCCGGAGTGATGGGCTGGCAAATCGACAACGAGTTGTCAGACCCGAAGTGCTACGATCCCATCAGCCAGGTGGCCTTCCAAGCCTGGTGCCAGCGCAAATACCACACCCTGGACGCGCTGAACGCTGACTGGGGCACGATCTTCTGGGGCCACACCTATTATGACTGGCGGGAGATCCCACTGCCTTGGAATACGCTCTTCAGTACCTACAACCCCAGCCTGGTTCTCGATTTCGACCGCTTCCAGAGCGACTCAACGCACGAGTATCTCGACTTCCAGGCGGCGATTCTGCGCAAGATCGCTCCCCACCAGGCCCTTACCGAAAACGAAATGGGGATGTTTCAGGAAACTGATTGGTACGACCTGAACCGCTCCCTTGACTTCGTCTCGTGGGACAACTACCCGATGATGCAGAAAGATCTCACGCAATATACCCTGGCGGGGTTGGCCCATGACGTGATGCGGGGATCGAAGGACAACCAGAATTTCATGATGATGGAGCAGGAAGGCGGATTGGGCGGCTGGGCGACGTATATTGGACATCAGGCCGCGCCCGCCCTCTATCGAGTTTGGGCTTACCAATCCGTGGCCCACGGCGCCGATGGCATCTGCTATTTCCGCTGGAGGACTTCCCGCTACGGCACGGAACAGTATTGGGAAGGGATTCTCGATCAGGATAGCTACCGCAATTCCCGCTATTTCACCGTGGCGCAAACCGGAAAGGAATTGGTGCAGCTCACGCCCTTGCTCCATGGATCGAAGGTTGTGTCGCCCGTGGCCCTGCTGAATTCCCCCGATTCCCGCTGGGCATTGCAAAATCAGCCGGGAGTGGAAGACTTTCAATACGACCAGCAACTTCAGGATTTCTACGACGCCTTTCGCCGCGCAGGTGTAAATGTAGACGTCGCCTTCCCGCCCAGCGACCTCTCTGCTTATCGCATCGTTGTGGCGCCCGCGCTCTTTGTGAGCGATCAAGCCCTCGTGGATAAGCTCACCGCGTACGTGAAAAACGGCGGGACGTTGATCCTCACGTTTCGCTCGGGCGTCAAAGATGAGTACAACGTGGTGACAGACCGCACCCTGCCCGGCCCCTTTGCCGACCTGGCCGGCGTGGCCATCCATGAATTTGATCCGCAGATGAATGAAGAACAAGAACTCGCGGGACTGGGCGATGCGCGCTTCCCCACCCGCTGCTGGTCTGACATTCTCGATCCCGCCACGGCGAAGGTGGTGGCGACCTATGGCAAGGGCTATTATGCGGGAAAGGCCGCCATAACCGTGAACAATGCAGGGAAAGGCTCGGTGTATTACGTCGGGACCGAATCAAAATCCTCGCTCTTTTATGACCGTCTGATTTCGCTCGTGGCCAAGAAAAGTCTTGTGGCGCTGAGTGGAAACATTCCGCCGGGCGTGGAAGTGGCGGTTCGTCAAAAGGCGGGCAAGAGAATTATCTTCGTGCTCAATTACACCGGCGCCAATCAAACCGTACCGCTTGATCAGTCTTACCAGAATGCCCTGACCGGCAGGATGGAAACCATGGATGTGCAGATTCCTGCGTATGAGGTGAAGGTGCTGACGGAGCAGGCCGTGGCCATCGTGTCCCCATAACCACACACTTAGGCCCGGCATTTTACCTTCACCGAAACTTCATGCTGCCTTCACCTGAGTATCATCAGCACCGCACACAATCACACTTTGTCGGTGGATACACTCTGCGTGGCGACCGAGGAATCGATTTGTCTCTCTGTATTCGCGACGGAGTCCCTGGCGGCAAGATGATTCTGCCGCCGGGGGGGCAAGACGTAAATACCAAGGTTGAAATATCCCTTCCCAAGGCCTTTGCCGGAAAGATCACGCCGTTCGCACAGCCTGCCATTCAACACATCCTGCGCTGGCAGGAATTGAACGACCTTTATTCCTGTGTTAACCAGCCTGAGGATGAGGATCAAATCTGGGAACGAATCCTGCGGTCCCTCAAGGTCATTTACCAGGTTTCCCCGTAAGATCTTGCCAATATCCCGAAGCAGGGGCCGCTGGTGGTGGTGGCGAATCATCCCTATGGAGGAATCGAAGGGGTCATCCTTGCGGCCCTGCTGCCCATAAGTTGTGATCCTAAGCAGCACCGAAGGATCGTGTTCTGGGGATGCTCGCAGAACTGTAGGCCTGCATTCTCATGGGAATTGCGAGCTTTCGAAGGGCACACAATTCCACTCAATTTGGCACTTTCACTCCGCTCAACCGATAGCGTGTTTATCTGGCGTCATCCACAGATTGGCGTGATATCGTTATGTCGGGCACGACCAAATAGTCGCCACTTCGCGTGGGACGAAATTCCGGGCGTTCTCCAACGAGGGCCTGCAACTTCGCAAAATGTCTGTATTGGGTATGCGTGGCTGCTCACACTCAATCCCCCCCGAAGTTGATTAGCTGATGGATTATAGTGTGGCAGGAATATTTTTGCCTCTATTATGCATAACCGCTGTCCGAGGAACCAAAGTCCAAGTTCTTCCGAAGCAAGGCGGATACCAGAGAGCGCTGAGTTGAGCCTAGGGCAAGAAGCTTACCGATCGGAGGGGGCGACGGAGACGCGCGTGCCCCGGTCCATGAGGACTTGGAGGTCGAGGGCGAGTTCTTGCGCTCCCTCCGGCGACTGGCAGGCCAGGAGGGTGCGGAAGGCCAGCAGGGTTTCCTTGGCAATCAGGTCAAAATCGTGGAAATAGTAATCCAAGCGGTTCCACACTTCGCTGGAACAATCAAGCGTGCGTTCGCCCTCGCGGCAAGTACGCCGAAACTCCCTGCGCAGGAGGGAACTGGTCCGGAACAATACGCGCAATTTCAGCGCAAAGCGGCCTTTTGAGCTGAACAGGATTTGGTCCAGAAACTCGTACAGGGCGACATTGTCAATCACGACGCGTGATTTGAAGTGCCCCACAGCGACGCGGCGGACAATAACGATCCCCGGGGTGGCGGGCAAAAACTTGGCAAGCACACTTTGTACGCCGGTGACGAGTTCCGTAAGGCGCTCCCATTCTCCCAGGGCGAGGCGCACCACGTGCCAGGCCATCTCCTGCCGCTCTGCCTCCCGCTCGCCAAACGCCTCATTGAGGGTGATGCCGAGGATGGTGGTCTGGGTTTCAATCTCTTGCGCGACAGGCTGGTAGATAGCCTGCAAGTCTCCGCGCAGGCCTCCCAGCCCGGATCCATGAGCCTTTCCCCTGGCGCCCATATCCAAGATACGGCGCAAGAATAAAGCCACGAGCGCGAAGACCAATCCGGCAATCAGCCACCGCATTCCAAAAATTATAGGCAATTGCATCTCCAACTTCAAGTCAGAACTTGAAATAAGTATCAAGTTATGGGAGTGCTATGTATAAATCGTGGATGTACTTTGGCATGAACATAACCTGCAAAGCGAATAAGTTTAAGATGACGTGGTCGAATTGTCGGCATGATGAGTTTCACTCACATTTATAAATATACCGCTTCAAGCCACGGGGCATTCCGAAATGGGTCATTACCATTGCACCCCTTTTCTTGACACTGTTTTCGACTGCCACCTATAATGCCCGTTACATCGATGCGTCAAAACTCTCCACAGATTGTAGGTAATCTCCGTGTCCGAGAACGAACAGTCAGACCTGATCCAGCAGCGCGAGAAAAAACTCCAGGCGATCGTTGAACTGGGATTTGAGGCTTACCCGCGCAAGTACGACGTCACCCACACGATTCCGCAAATCGTGACGGAAAACTCGCCCCTTTCGGCGGAACAGCTTGCCGCAAACAAGATTTCGGTTCGGGCTGCGGGTCGCGTGATGACCATGCGTCCGCACGGCAAGGCGGGTTTTGCGCACCTGGCGGGCGGGGGGCAGCGCCTGCAAATCTACGTCCGGCTGGATGCGGTGGGGGAGCGCGACTTCGAGCTTTACAAGCTCCTCGATCTGGGGGACCTGGTGGGGGTTGAGGGTTACCTGTTCCGCACCCGGACGGGCGAGCTCACCATCCATGCGGAGCGCCTGCAATTTCTCGCCAAGGCGGTGCTGCCGCTGCCGGAAAAATGGCACGGCCTCACCGACGTGGAAATCCGTTATCGCCAACGCTACCTTGACCTGATGGTGAATGAGGAAGTCCGCACGGTTTTTGAACGCCGCGGCAAACTGGTGCGCGCCATCCGCGATTTCCTGGAGGCCGAAGGTTATCTGGAAGTTGAGACCCCCATGATGCAGCCCCTGGCGGGCGGCGCCATGGCCCGGCCTTTTATCACCCATCACAACGCGCTCGACATCGACCTTTACCTGCGCATCGCCCCGGAGCTCTACCTGAAGAGGCTGATCGTGGGCGGTCTCGACCGCGTTTNNGAGGTGGAGACGCCCATGATGCAGCCGCTTTACGGCGGCGCCACGGCGCGCCCTTTCGTCACGCATCACAATACGCTCGATATCGATCTGTACCTCCGCATCGCGCCGGAATTGTATTTGAAGCGCCTGGTGGTGGGCGGCCTGGAGCGGGTTTACGAGATCAACCGCAATTTCCGCAACGAAGGCCTTTCCACGCATCACAATCCGGAATTCACCATGTTGGAGTTCTACCAGGCCTACGCGGACTACCATGACATGATTGCCCTCACCGAGCGCCTGCTGCGCCGTGTGGCGGAGGCGGTGCTGGGGAGCGTGGAGTTTGATTATGGCGACCAGCGCATTTCGTTTGCCAAGTTCGAGCAACTCACCATGAAAGACGCGGTGCTGCGCTATTGGCCCGCTGAGGTGGAGGGACTGACCGAGTCCCAATTGGATGACGCCCACGCCATGGCGGACCGCGTCCCGGCCCTCAATAATTGGTTGGTTCAGCGCGGCGTGGCGCCGATCGCTGCGCAATTCGTCGAAGACAAGCGCTCGGGCGAACTTCTTGCCCTGTTCTTTGAGCTTGTGGCGGAGGAGCACCTGATCCAGCCCACCTTCATTGTGGATTACCCGCTGGAGGTTTCGCCGCTCTCCAAGCAGAAGCTCGACAATCCCAACTTCGTTGAGCGCTTCGAGCTCTACATCGGCGGAATGGAAATTGCCAATGCCTTCAGCGAGCTGAATGATCCGGAAGAACAGCGCAACCGTTTTACCTACCAACAGAACCTGCGTGAAAAAGGTGATTTGACCGCGCACGCCATTGACGAGGATTATATCCGCGCGCTCAGCTACGGCATGCCCCCGACGGGAGGGGAGGGAATTGGCATCGATCGGCTTGCCATGCTGCTCACCAACTCGCGCTCCATCCGCGACGTCATCCTTTTCCCCCTGCTTCGCCCGGAGAAACACGTTGGGTAGAAAGGGTAAAGGCTGAAGGTTAAAGACCAAAGGCTAAAGGCCACGAATTGAGACGCGCTGGTGCCGTTTGCGAGGTGCGGACACCCCCAAGTGCAGTCATTCCCGCGAAGGCGGGAATCCATTCCGTCAGCGGCTGGTTCCAAAAGCCTTGCGGAGTGGATTCCCGCCTTCGCGGTAATGACCAAGGCCTTGCAAGGGTTCTTATTCCATATGACACCAGTACCTATTAAGTAGGCAACGCATTATTTTGTTGGCGGTTCCGGGGGCTGGGAAAATGACCGGCATGCTGTGTCGAAGTCGGGGTACAGATCGATAACGCGGTTCAGACGGGTGATGTCGTGCTCGCTTGATGATAATGTTGACGCGTATGAATTTTGAATTCTTT
The DNA here is from genome assembly GCA_003165615.1 of Acidobacteriota bacterium. Next base: position 15,746 of record PLWR01000074.1, read on the forward strand.
GTGGCGCTCAGGTACCTCAGGGCCAAGCGGAGGCAGGCGGCGATTTCAATTATCACTGTGATCTCCGTGCTCGGCGTGACGGCGGGCGTTTGCGCGCTGGTAATTTCGCTGGCCATCAACAATGGCTTCACCGAGGAACTGGAGAGCCGCTTGCTTGGCGCCACGGCCAACATCAATCTGGTGCGCAAGGAGAACGATGGCATCCGGAACTTCGACCAGGTTGCCCATCGCCTGGCTTCCCGGCCGCACGTGGTGGCCACCGCGCCCTCTCTTTACGAGGAAGTCCTGATCTCCAGCCGCTCGCGCGCGCAGGGAGTGGTGTTGAAGGGCGTCGAACCCGCGCAGGAAGTGAAGGTGGGCGCCCTCCTGCGGCATTTGCGTGAGGGGTCGCTCGAAGGATTAGGGGAGAGTTTTCCCAACGCCGATCCCCTGATTATTGGCAAGCAACTGGCGACCGACTTGGGAGTGTATGTGGGTGACACGGTGCTGGTCACCAGCCCGCAGGGTTACCTGACTCCCCTTGAGGTGGTGCCCAAGTTCCGCCACTTTCGCGTGGTGGGGGTTTTCGATTCGGGCTTTTTCGATTTTGACGCCACCTGGGCGTTCACCAATCTCGCCGCCGCCCAGCGCCTGTTTGATCTTGCCGATGTGGTCTCCGTCATCGAGTTCAAGATTGACGATATCTACCGCGCTCCGGAGGTGGCGGAGGATATTCGCCGCGCCGCGGGACCTGGATTTGATACCACCACCTGGATTGAACAGAACCACTCGCTGTTCAGCGCCCTGCGCCTGGAGCGGCTGGTCACCATCCTGACCATCGGCCTGATTGTGGTGGTGGCGGCGCTGAATATTTTCATCGCCCTGGTGATGATGGTGATGGAAAAGAACCGCGACATCGCCGTGCTGATGTCCATGGGGGCGCGGCAACGGCAGGTCTGGGCCGTGTTCACTCTGCACGGAGTGGCGATTGGCGGCTTGGGTACGGTCCTCGGATTGATCCTGGGCTATGGGCTTTCGTGGCTGGGCAATACCTACAAGTTGATTCCCCTCCAGGCGGACGTGTACGCGCTGTCGTCAGTGCCATTTCATGCCCACGCGCTGGATGGCGTGTGGATCGCGGCCGCGGCCCTTGCCATAAGCTTTCTGGCAACGCTGTATCCGTCGCTGGCGGCAGCAAGACTTAATCCTGTCGAAATTCTTCGTTACGAATGAGGGGATTGATTTATCGGGCCATCGGGCCATTGGGTCATTGGAAGAGCCAAAATGAAGGAGTCGGGGCTTGAATGCCGACACAGGCTGAGCAATTACGCGCAAGGACAAAGCAGTTTGCAATTCGGATCGTTCGGTTTTTCAAGAGCCTCCCAAAGGCTGAAGAAGCCCGGATTATCGGCAAGCAGGTGCTACGCGCAGGCACATCCATTGCTGCAAATTACCGCGCCGTTTGCCGCGCGCGCTCCCATGCTGAGTTCATATCTAAATGGGAGTGGTTGTCGAGGAGGCAGATGAAACAGTTTTTTGGTTGGAGTTATTGGTGGATACCGGTATTGTCCGACAAGTCTTGATGCAGGATTTACTGACCGAGGCAAATGGGCTGCTCGCGATCTTTGCTGCTTCCCACTGGACAGCACGACAAAAAAGGAAGAAAGATCAATCACCCAATGGCCCGATGACCCGATGACTCAATCGATAAAAACCGCCCTCTTGACTGCCAATGCGCTCACCAAGTCCTTCCGTTCCGGAACTGAAGAAGTCCTGGTCCTTGATGATTTGAGCGTGGAAGTGCAGGCGGGTGAGTTCGTGGCCTTGGTGGGAGAATCGGGTTCCGGCAAGACGACGCTGTTGCATTTGTTGGC
>PLWR01000090.1:0-6479 GCA_003165615.1 Acidobacteriota bacterium
TTAGCATCCACCTTGCCACTCCCCCCGTTTTGAGACAGCCTCCCAAGGGGGCGAGGGTAGTAAATTCAAGAATGCCCATCCCCTCGGTCACCGCGGCGAATGGTCCGGGCCAACTCACCGCTCCCAAGCCTCGGGGCCATTCCCTGTGCTGGTGGCGTGCGAGTAGCTCCACGCGATGACCGCGGCGACCACCGTGGCCGGGGCAACCCAACAGAATACGAACACCATGATGCGGACCACTTGCGAAATCTCGAAGCTGCGCTCCAACCAAGCTAGGGCTTGCCAAAGCAGGGGCGCGGTGAGTGTGCCCAGGAGCCAGGAAAGCCCGCACGAAATCCACAAAGTCCGCAGGCGCATCTGGTTCTCGCGCAACTCGCGAGCGCTCATGCGGACGCGCGCCTGCGTGGTGCTGACCAGCGCCGGGTCAATCTTCATGGTGTTCGATCGCAGTGCCTGGAGCGCCAGTTCATTAGCGCGCGCTCTGGCCTGGCACGCCTCGCATTCCGCCACGTGCGCCTCCAGCCACTCACGCTCCGAGGCGGCGATACCTTCCACGTGCAGGGCGTCCATCAGGCGGCAGGCGCTGCAGTATGCCTTTAATACGTTCTGACTGCTCGCCCGCAACCACGGCTTCAAACGGTGTGGCGGACTCACGATCCGGCCACTCGTGCTCGGCACGCTCATCGCCGGGATGCAACAACGCCTCCAGGCTCTCGGGCTGGCGTTGGCGCAGCAGGTCAATGGCGAGGTTGCGCGCAATGGAGAACAGCCATGCTTCGAAACGCCACCGGGGATCGTACAGGTGACTTTTTTCCAGTACCCGAATCCACGTCTCCTGGAAAAGGTCCTCCGCCGTCTCACGGTTGCCCGTGAGCGTCCAGAGATAACGGGGCAGGCGGTACTGGTAGCAGTCAATCAACTCGTCCAACAGGTCAGGATCGTGCCGCCGCAGCCCCCGCGCGATTTCCCGGGTTTCCTCTTCCATCGAATTCACAAAAAGGCAAAGGCTGTTTTCCATTCTAGNNTCAGCCTTCAAAAAAGACGCATGGGTTGCGGCTTGGCGGCGCCACTACTACGTCCTCGGAACCGCTTGCCGGGAATGCTTCGCCCGTAGTGCGCTCAGGCGTTTCCCGGTGAGGACTTTTCATGGGCGTTACAACCCCAACCATTCCCAAACCGGTCGATGATGGTTTTCTGCGCGGCTTCTGGTATCCGGCACTGCGCAGCGCGGAAATTCACGGGCGCGACCTGCGTGCGGCGATGCTACTGAACCTGCCTCTCACCGTGGGCCGCACCGCGGTCGGCAAGCCTTTCGCCCTGCGCGATGCCTGCACGCACCGCGGTTTCCCCTTTTCCGACGGCAACTTTGACGGCAATCTGCTGGAGTGCTGCTATCACGGATGGAAGTTTGAGCCGGTTTCCGGACAGTGCCGCGAAATTCCTTCGCTCCTGCCGGATTCCAAGGTGAAGGCGGAAAAGATTTATGCCAAGGCGTTTTCCGCGGAAGAGAACGACGGCTACCTGTGGGTCTATATTCCTGACCCCGACGCCCCGGGCGAGGCGCCGCCGCCCGCTCCGCGCCTACCTGTTTTTAGCGAGCGTTACAAGCTCACCCACCTCTCTGCCGATCTGCCCTGCCACGTGGACCACGGCATCATCGGCTTGATGGACCNNCCAGGCCTGGTGGTGGCGCACCCGCCGAAGCATCCGGGTGAAGGAAAAGGTTTTCGAGCCCATCCGCAATGGATTCCGCATGCGCGCGCATGCGCCCTCGGCCAACAGCGCTCCCTACAAACTGCTGGGCGTTTATGGCAAGCCCATCACTACGCATATTGACTTCGTGCTTCCCAACATGCGTTTTGAGGAGATCCGCTGCGGTGATTATTGGTTCTCCAGCCGCACCACCGTCACACCCGTCACCAGCGACCATTGCCGCATCGACTTCTGCGCCGCTTGGAATGTTTTTGCCTATGTGCCGTTCCTGACCTCGATTTTCCGCTTCTTCGGCTGCCGGTTTATCGATCAGGATACCCAGACCATGATCAAACAGGCGCGCGGATTGAAGCACAACCCGCCACTGATGCTCATCGATGATGCTGACCGCCCCGCCAAATGGTACTTCGCGCTCAAGGCTGCCTATCAGGAATCACACCGCGCCGGCCAGCCCATGAAACACCCCATCGCCGAGCCCACCACATTGCATTGGCGAAGTTAATCCACAGATTACGCAGATTTCACTGATTTCTTCCCAAATGCTGTCATCCGGAGCATTGACAGCCCTGCGGCTGCCCATGATGGGCAGAAACTCGACGAAGAGAACGAATGTCCAATACTGTCATCCTGAGCCCGCTTTTTGGGCGAAGGACCTCGGCATTTCGCGGGGAGGTGGTGAATGAAGTTAACTACGGGGGTTCTTCGCCCAAAGTACGGGCTCAGAATGACAGTGCCGACGAGTGTTCCGCAGTCTTTTGCTTTCCGCCTACTGCCTACCGCCTGCTGTCAACTGCCAACTGCCTACTGCCTACCGCCATTTTCCAGTCGCTCGTACCCCTCCGGTTCGTCCACATCGATGAGAATGCCACGGTCGGCGACTTCCACAAATTGGGTCGCATTGCGATATTTGCGGATCACGGTATTGGCGGGTTCAACGGGTAGAACCGCCAGCAATTCCGGAAACAAGGCCTGGCTGATGACAACGGGGTGGCCACGTTCGCCCTTATGGGTTGGGATCAGAACGGGCGGGTGGGTGGATTCGAAATGCTCTCGGAGTTTGACGATGACTTCGGTGGAGATGGCGGGATGATCGACGAGGCAGAGGATGCCGGCTTCCGGCGAATCCGCTATTGCCGCCGCAAGCCCCAGTTGCAGTGAAGAAGTTTGTCCGCGTTGGTATTCGTGGTTCACCACCACTCGCACGGCTGCCAGGTTAATCGCACGCTGAATGGCTTCGGCGTGATGACCCAACACCACCGTGACATTCTCCATTCCGGCGGCGCTGAGATTATTGATGATGGTTTCCAGGAAAGTGCGCCCGTGATAGGTCAGCAGGGCCTTGTCGCGCCCCATGCGACGGGATTCTCCGGCAGCGAGAATTAACCCGGAAATCATGTTGTCTGCTGGGCTTTCGGCTTATACGCCAGGGAGGGAGCGCTGGGCGTGGCATTGCGGCGCACCGCGATCATCTCCGCGAGGATGGACACTGCAATTTCCTCAGGCGTGAGCGCGCCGATATCGAGCCCGATGGGCGAATGCACGCGCTCCATGCGCTCCGCCGGCACACCTTCACGCTCCAATACTTTGCAAATCTCGATGAACTTACGCTTGCTTCCAATCATGCCAATGTAGCGCGCCTCAGTGGTTACGGCCCAGCGCAGGCAATCGAGGTCACCTTTGTGGCCGCGTGTCACCAAAACGAGGTAAGTGTGGTTGCTGACATTGAGCTTGGGGAAGACCTCCTCCCACAGCCCCGCGTAGATTTTCGAGGCTTCCGGAAAGCGCTCTTTATTGGCAAAGGCCTCGCGGTCGTCGGCCACTTCCACATCAAAACCCGCAATTTTCGCCACTTTCGCCACGTGCAGGCCCACGTGGCCGCCACCGAGAATCAGCGCTGTGGGCGTGGCTAATATCGGCTCGACAAAAATGTCGAGCGAGCCGCCGCAGATTAATCCGTCGTCGTACTCGGGGTTGGCGTTCAGATTGAAGTGCAGACGCCGGGGCTTCTCCTCGCGCATCACTTCCTGCGCCACCGTCCACACTTCCGCTTCCACGCAGCCGCCGCCCACCGTGCCTACAATCGAACCATCATCGCGAATCAAAATCTTGGAGCTTTCGTGGCTGGGAATCGATCCCTGCACCTCGACAATGGTGGCCAGAGCGCCCTTGCGCCCCGCCTTTCGCAGCCGCACAATTTCTTCAAAGATGTCCATGTCCGAATCCTAGAAGCTGGATGAAAAATGTCCTCGCGGCCTCTGACCAAGTTGATGGCGTGTTCCTGCGGCGGCTGCAATTGATTGCCTACGAGACATGCGATCTTTCTGGCTGGAACTCAATTCTTAGACCGACTCCGCGCAATACCGCCTTCAGAGTGTCAAGACGAGGGTTGCCATGCTCGGACAACATTCGATAAAGGTTTTCACGATTTAGTTGTGCTTCAACGGCCAGTTTCGAAATTCCCTTTTGCGCCTCGGCTACGTCTCGCAGCGCTAGAAGAAAAACTTCCCTGGAGTCGCTCAGAGCGGTCGACAGGTATGTTGCCGCGTAATCCAAGTCTTTTAGATCTGCCAAGAGGTCATCCTTGTAACTCTTGGTTTTCCTCTTCCTCATGATGTCCGCTCCTTGTAGTCGCTCCAGAAGCTAATCGCTCTTTTAATGGCGGCTGACTGATTTGACTTATCTCCACCGTTAAGCAGAATGACCACGTCTCCATGAATGCGATAAAATATTCTGTAACCAGGTCCGACATCGATGACGGATTCCGATACCCCTTTTCCGATCGGCCTGGAATCTCCAAAATTACCGAGACGGAACCTCGCAATTCTCGTGTCGACAGCAGCCTTGACCGCACTGTCTCTAATTCCTGATCGCCAGACCCTAAATGGGCAAGCTCCAGAAGCTGTCTGATAATATTGGACGCCTCTCTCGCGAATATTGCTCGGAATCGTTGCTCCCATGAATCCTCCTCAGCGCTCTTCGGCGCTTTGCTCTGCGACATCCACGGCGCATTGTGGTGATCAATGCGCCCTGTAGTTTATTAACTACAAGGACAGCATATCACCCCGCTCCTGGATAAGTAAATAGCTTCCGAGTGAGTTTGCACTACAATTGATTTGTGAATCAAGTCGCCATTCTCCCGGATGCCGGGGCAGTATAGTGCCTAAAGGTCTGCGACACCCCAAGGGCTATCAACGCAGCTTTCATCCGCTGCCCGATCAGGAAGTTTCTTTCCGCCAGTGCGGGTAAAGAGTAAAATTCGTGCAGCGAGCTCCACCGCGTGAACGCGATCTTGGCGGCTGTGCGGAGGAGACCGGTCCGAGGGGAAGGGAACACACCATGAAGGCAATTAGATTTCACCAGCACGGGGGGCCGGAGGTTCTGAAGTACGAAGATGCGCCGGACCCGAAGATTCAGGCCAATGAAGTTTTGGTGCGGGTAAAAGCCTGCGCATTGAATCACCTGGACATCGCGCTGCGCGTTGGAGTGCCGGCGTGGCGCATCCCGATGCCGCACATTGTGGGCGCCGACATTTCCGGCGAGGTTGCCGAGGTTGGCGCATTGGTCACGCGGGTAAAATCCGGGGACCGCGTGCTGTTGAGCCCGGGAGTCAGTTGCGGCCAGTGCGAAATGTGTTTCAAGGGCCTGGACAGCGCCTGCCGGCAGTTCTCGGTGATGGGCGCGTTCAATGACGGCGGGTACGCGGAGTACGTGAAGTCGGCGGAGATGAACGTCCTTCCCATTCCCGGTGACCTCAGCTTTGACGAGGCCGCCGCCGTGCCTCTGGTTTTTCTCACCGCCTGGCACATGCTCTTTACGCGAGCAGGATTGAAGGCTGGGGAAGAGGTGTTGATTATCGGTGCGGGGTCAGGTGTGGGCAGCGCGGCCATACAAGTGGCAAAACTCGTGAACGCGCGCGTTATCGCCACGGCAGGCGCGGATTGGAAGCTGGAAAAAGCGCGCGCGCTGGGCGCGGATGAAGTGATCAACCACTCCACCCAGTCGATTAACGAAGAAGTAAAACGCCTCACGCGCAAGCGCGGGGTGGACGTGGTCGTTGATCATGTGGGCGCGGCGGTTTGGGAAGCCTGCTTTGATTCCCTCGCGACCTACGGCCGCCTGGTGACCTGCGGCATGACCACCGGCGCGGACCTGAAGATGAACGGCCAGGGCCTGTTCGGGCGCCAACGCACGATTCTGGGCTCGTTCATGGGAGGCAAGGCGGAACTCGTAGACGCCCTCAAGTTCATCGCCCAACGCAAATTGAAAGCGGTGATCGATTTCACATTTCCGCTGCAACAAGCGGCCGCCGCGCAGCAAAAGATGGAGGGACGCGAGTTCTTCGGCAAGATTCTGTTGCACCCGTGAGCACGAGGTCACCAGTGGCTCTGCCGCCTGCTGTTATGAAAATGCTCCCCTCCTGATTCAGGAGGGGTGGCGCGCCGAGCGCCGGGGTGGTTATCCCCTGGAACCGAAAACTTGAAGTCGCAAGCAGCACCACCCCGTACCCCCTCCTCAATTGAGGAGGGGAGCATTTCCATGGGATTTTTCACAGCTTCATGACAGTTGGGGCTTGAACAGAAAAGCGTCGCGTGGCATAATGGTTTTGCGATGGGCGCACTCAACGTAACGAGCGATCAATCCGGATTTGAAGGCCTCATCTTCGCCAAGCTTGACTGGGCCGTGAACTGGGCGCGCAAGTCATCGATTTGGCCCTTCAGTTTCGGCTTGGCGTGCTGCGCCATTGAGATGATGTCGGCGGGCGCCTC
>PLWR01000090.1:6486-24244 GCA_003165615.1 Acidobacteriota bacterium
GCGCCTGCGCGACTTCCGGCGGCGTATTCAATAATTATGCCATTGTGCAGGGCGTCAACCAGTACGTTCCCGTTGATGTTTACGTGCCGGGGTGCCCGCCTCGGCCCGAGCAACTGATCCATGCCATTAACATGCTGCAGGAGAAGATCCAAAAGCAGCCAGGTACTTTCAAACAAGCGGTATTCCACACCAAGTAGTCGTCCATACGGATTTCTCCCCCTGCCCCTGGTGCGCGGAAAAAATACCGGGTGGGCTGAACAGGAGTTACTGCGGCGCGAACCTGCGCGGCAGGAGGATGGGATTTGCAGGCAGGGGCAATTACCCCCGTCGCAGGTACGCAGAAATCAGGACGATAATTACTCCCAGGATGAAGGCCACGAGGAGCCACATCCGGCGGCGGGCCCGCAGCGGTTCGAATAAGCGGAAGGGAATGGTGAGTCCCAGGACAATGCCGAAGAGGACGAAGGATAGCAGGATTTTAAGGGCCAGCAAATTCCACGCCCGACCCCATGATTCTTCCCAATAGTTGTGTCGAATACTATAGAGGCCGGAGAGTAGTAGCAGGGCCACGGCGCTCCAGGTTGCCCAGCGGAATCGTCTCGCCACGGCCTTGGAGAGCGCATCGCGTTGCTCCACGCTGAGGACTCCCAGGGATGGAATCAGGATGAGAAGCAGGAAGCCTATTCCTCCCAGGCCGATCACCGCCCCCATCAAATGGACCCACTGCATGAACGTCGTCATAATTTCTGTCCCCAATGCGGGTGGATTCTACGCGCATTCGTCTCGCCAGAACAAGACTGAAGTTTCGCACAATGACCAAACAGAAACTTCCCGCAAACGAAGATGGCAAAATGAACATGGGCTGTTGCCCACGTCACCATCCCCAAGGGGCCGGCTTATCTGATGAATGGGGATCAACATAGCGCGGCATGGATCTGATCGATCTTGCCCGCCAGGTCAAAGTCCTTCTCTGTCACTCCGCCTTCGCTATGCGTCGAAAGACCAATACCCACCATATTGTAGTTGATGGTGATATCAGGATGATGCCCGGCGTTTTCGGCTGCCCGGGCGATCATGTTGACAAACTCGATGCCCGGCAAGAAGGATTTGAACGTAAATTTCTTTTGAAGTACTTTCCCCTGATAGGACCACCCTTGCATCTTTTCCAACCCCTGTTGAATCGCTTCGTTGCTGAGTGCTGCCATGGTGGCTCCTTTGCTCACGCCGCGCTTGGCCCGGTGCGAAGTGCGCGGTGGGCGGAAGTTCGCAAGGCCTCTGCCGCGGGCAGAATCCAGATAATCCCTGCTTTCCCGGCGGAGATAGCCGTCTGCAAGTTGCAGAAATCGCCCTGAAAATCCCAATCAAGTATAGAAATCTGCGCTGGCCAAGTCAACTGGACATGCGGTCCTGGAATTTCAGTAGTACTATGGAACTTCACAGCGCGCGGCGAATTCGATTACGAAAGTTGAGCGAGCAACAATGATTCATGAAGTTTTTCCGGTAGGCATGCTGGCCTGCAATTGTTCTATCCTGGGGGACGAATCCACGGGTGAAGCGGTGGTGATCGACCCGGGTGACGACATTGCGCAAGTCCAAATGATCCTGGCCAAGCATCATCTGCGGGCGAAATACATTGTGGCCACCCACGCGCACATTGATCATGTGGGAGGAATTGAGAAACTCAAGCAGGCCACCGGCGCTGCGGTGCTGATGCACGAAAGTGATTTGCCCCTCTATCAAAACCTGGTTTTGCAGGCCGAGTGGCTGGGCGTCCCGGCGCCGGGAGTAACGGACGTGGACCAGTTTTTGAAAGAGGGGGACTTGCTGCGGTGGGGCACGCTGAGTCTGGAAGTTCTGCATACCCCGGGGCATTCCCCCGGCAGCCTCTCACTCTACCTGCCGGGCGATAACCAACGGATATTGAGCGGTGACACCTTGTTTCAAGGAAGCATTGGCCGCACGGACCTGTGGGGCGGATCCATGGATGAAATTCTGCGGTCCATCCACAATCGCCTGCTGATCTTTCCGGATCAGACGCCAGTGTTTCCCGGGCACGGCTTGCCCACGACGATTGGTGAGGAGCGCGAGCGGAATCCGTTCCTGCAGAGAATCAGTGACAAGTGACGAGTGACGAGCCAGGAGGGACCGAAAATCGAAACTCGAAACTCGAAAATCGCGGCGAGTTTCTAATTTCGATTTTCGCTTTTCGGTTGCTTGTCACTCGTCACTGCTTTTGGGAGGCCTTGGATGGCGGAAGACATTCGCACCAAGTTTCGTATCAAGAAGATTCATCGCGGCTCGCAAGTCGTATTCGGCGAACGCGCACATTTGCAGGAAGTCCTCCGCTCGGTCGAGAGCGCCCAACTTCCCCGCGCGCGCAAGCAGGTGGAAATTCGCCAACTCAAGCGCATGATTACGGCGCGAACACAGGACCTGAACCGCTTCAGTCCAGCCTGGGACCGGAAGTTCCAACAGGCCCGCAATCCCCGGACCACTGCGCAGGAGCTTTTGCGGATTGGCTCCGCCCTGCACGGGGAAGATTACCTTCTCGCCCGCGTTTTGACCGAGCACGCGGAAGCCCCGCCGGAATTGCTGGAACATCTGGGGTCACACCCTTACGCCGCGGTGCGGGAGAATGTGGCCCGCCATCCACACACACCCACTTCTGTCCTGCGTGCCATGGCGGAACTTGCCAACGAACCTTTGTGGTTCCTGGTGGCCTGCAACCCTTCCACTCCCACCGATCTGCGTGACCGCTTGCGCGAACGCATGAAGCAAGGCGCCGAGTCCTAGGAAGACGAAAATCGAAATTCGAAACTCGAAATTCGGGAAGAATCCGCGCGGGCGACTTTTGTAACGCGACGCGCATCTGAATCGTATAATAAGCCTATGGCTACCAAACTCAAACAGTCCCTGGGCGCCTATGGAATTATTGCCGGCCTCAGCGCGTTGCTGGTGGTGTTGGGGGTTTTGCAATTCCGCTGGAGCAATCAGATTCGGGCCTCGGAGTTGCAAAGAAAACAGGCATCCCTTGAGGCTGGCATGAACGGGTTTCGCGAAGATTTTCGACGCGAGCTCGCCGGAATCTGCACAAGTATTTCCTTCCGCCCGCCCGATCAGGCCGCCGCAATCGAGGATCTCTATGCTCAGGATTGCGGAGATTGGGCGCGATCTTCCGACCATCGGGAACTGGTGGCCAATTATTATCTTTGGGAAAAGGGGAAAGGTGATAGTTATTCCTTCCTCCAGTTCAATCCCCAGCAGGATGACTCCTTTCAGGCTACCGCTTGCCCGGCGCGTCTGGGGCTCTTGTGTGACACTTCCAGTCTCGTCCCTGCGCTGGCCCCCCGTGGGGGAGAGTTCGGACCCATGGGATTCCGGTGGCGGCTTCAGGGTGAGTCGCTGGCAATGGTGCGTACCATTCCCCAGCCGGGATTGCGCAACCGGAGGAATCGCAATGGTTGTCCGCCGGATTGCTCGCCCGCGGGATTCATGGTCATCGAATTGGATCGCGATGTTTTCCTTAATCGGTTCCTTCCCGAGCTTGCCAAGAGATATTTCGCGGGACCGGACGGGCCTCTCTATGCCGTAGCCATCATCGATGGCGCGACTCCTCCCCACTTTATTTACGCCGCGCAACTCCCGTCCCCGGAACTTGCCAATTCGCCCGACGAGACCCTGCATCTCTTCAGCCAGCGCCGAGGGCGGGGATATGAACCCAGGGAGAGTAATTCTCGTGAGCCGGGCACTGCGGATAGGCGCGAGCGGATACCTCCTCCCCCCTTCCCGGGAGCCGGGCGTGAAACCCCGGGGCGCGCGCGAGGATTTTTCGCCGCGCCGATTCTTGCCGATGCTTCCGCCGCGGGATGGCGACTGGTGGTCCGTCACACGGGCGGCTCCCTGGCAGAGGCGGCGGCGATGTACTGGAGACGGGATTTGCTGCTGGGCTTCGGCGTGTTACTGGTGCTCGCCGCGAGCATGGCGCTGGTTGTGGTCTGGACGCAGAGAATCCGGCGACTGGCGAAGATGCAGATGGAATTTGTCGCGGGGGTATCACACGAATTGCGCACACCCGTGAGCGTCATTTCTTCTGCGGCGGAGAATCTTGCCGACGGCGTGGTGGAGTCAGGCGCCCAGGTGAAACAGTATGGCGCGCTCATCCGCAATGAAGCCCAGCGGCTCGCCGCCATGATTGGGCAAGTGCTGCTTTTCGCCGCCACGCGCGATGAGAATCAGCAATACCAACCACGTCCTGTTCCCGTGGCGGAGACCATTGATTCTGCCGTGGCGGATTTGGCCCATCTCACCGCCGCCAGCGGCTTCACGGTTGAAAAGGAAGTGGCGCCTGACCTTCCTCTCGTCATGGCGGATCCCAAGGCGCTCGGCCGCTGCCTGCAAAATCTCATGACCAACGCCTTGAAGTATGGGTCGAGAGGTCGATGGATGGCGATTCGCGCCCAGCCCGGGTCGGGCCCGGAAGCGGGAGAAGTTTTGATTACGGTCCAGGATCGAGGGCAGGGGATTGAGCCCGGCGAGATCTCGCATATCTTCGAGCCGTTCTATCGAGGAAACGCCGCACGGGAATCGCAGGCGCATGGCACCGGATTGGGTTTGAGCCTGGCGAAAGAAGCGGCGGAGGCCATGGGCGGAAGGCTCACGGTGACGAGCATTCTAGGTGAAGGGAGTGCGTTCACGTTGCATTTCCCCGCTGCCAAGTGAATCTTACGGGCAACGGCGGGGCTTTAGCCCCGCCCTTCCGCGCCCAAGGAGAAACTGAGATCCAAATGAATTCCCATATCCTGTTAGTCGAAGATGAACCCGGCCTGGTACTCACGTTGAGCGATCGTTTGCGCAGCGAGGGTTATACGGTGGAAGCCCTTTTTGATGGAAACGATGCGGTGGAGCGAGCCGCGCGCAATCACTTCGGACTGATCATTCTGGATGTCATGCTGCCGGGCAAAGGGGGCTTCGAGATATGCCAGGAGCTGCGCCAACGCGGGTTTAGCACGCCCATCCTGATGCTCACCGCACGCACCCAGATGGCCGACAAAGTTAAGGGACTTAAGATCGGCGCCGACGATTACCTGACCAAGCCCTTTGAAATGGCTGAGCTTCTGGCGCGCGTTGAGGCCCTGCTTCGGCGGGGAAGCCGCGCAGACGGCGACGGACCGGACTTTTACGAGTTTGGACCCATCCGCATCGATATGCGGCGTTCCGAAGTGTTTCGCGATGGCTCGCACGCCGCGCTTTCCACCAAGGAATTCCAACTGCTCCGTTATCTCGTCGAACATCGCGGCAGGACCATGAGCCGTGATGACCTCTTAAAGGATGTTTGGGGTTACTCCTCCGCGCCTTCCACACGCACCGTGGACGTCCACGTGGCGTGGTTGCGGCAGAAGCTTGAAAACGATCCCAAACAGCCCAAATACATCATTACCGTGCATGGGCAAGGGTACAAGTTCGCCGCATAACTGATCCTCATTGTTTGTGGAACAATGCCCCAATCCTGTCATCCTGAGCGAAGCGAAGGACCCCGGTAGTTCGCAGAGGTCAGTGACCCGAGCAAACTACCGGCGTTCTTCGCCCAAAAAGCAGGCTCAGAATGACCGCGTAAGCGCGGCGCACCTTCATCTGGCACGATTAGAAAATGTGACGCCGCTCGCCGTTTGTAGATGTCGGCATGCCCCTCCCTTATGGCATAATCTGGCCGCCGTATTTATCCTGATTAATCCCGGAGGAATTCCCATGAACGATCGCGAGCGTTTTATGAATACAATGAAATACCAGGCGGTGGATCGCGCGCCGCTCTATGAATTCATGTGGCCCACCTGGCCGGAGACGGCGGAGAGGTGGGCAAAGGAAGGGGGGTACGTTCAGGGGCAGACCGATTTTGGCTGCGACAAGTGGTTGGTGGAATACTCCTGGTTCTGGCCCCAACCTCCTTTTGCGCGGGACATCCTGGAGGAAGATGATAAGTACGTCACCTTTGTGGACCCGCAAGGCATCGTGATGAGGGAATTCAAGAACAACCCCCTAAGCTCCATGCCGCAGTTCATCCGGTATCCCGTGGAAACACGCGAAGACTTCCGCAAGTATTGGCGCGAGAGGATGCAGCCGGACCTCACCCAGCGCATTGGCCCGGACTGGCGCCCGCGGCTTCGTGCCCTCCGTAATCGCGATTTCCCCTTTGTGATCATCGCCGACCGCTGGGGCGGATTCTTCGGCCCGCAGCGGAATCTGGTGGGCGTGGAGACCCTCTGCACGCTCTTCTATGACGACCCCGCCTTCGTCGAGGAGATGCTGGACGCCGACGCGGATTTCCTGATCCAGATGCTGTCACAAATCCTGGAGGAGACGGACGTTGACGTTTTCGGATTCTGGGAGGACATGGCCTACCATACGGCGCCATTGCTTTCGCCGAAGCTGGGGCGCAAATTCATGATGCCCCGCTATCGCAAGGTGGTGGATTTCGGCCGCCGCCATGGTGTGCACCTTTTCGGCCTGGACAGCGATGGAAACATCGATCCACTTATTCCTGTCTGGATGGAATCCGGGATCGATATCCTTTACCCCTTCGAGGTTCAGGCGGATATGGATGTGCTGGCTCTGCGGAAAAAATACGGGCGCGACCTGCTGATGTGGGGCGGCGTCGATAAGCGGCCCCTCACCGTGGGGCGCGCGGCCATCGACCAGGAATTGGAGCGGGTGAAGCCCCTCATCGACGAGGGTGGCTATATCCCCATGCTCGACCACGCCGCCACGCCCGATACGCCCTATGAAAACTACCGGTATTTTCTGGAGCGATTGAAGACCTTTCTTTAAGAGAAAGGTGCAAACAGAAGTGTGGGTCTGCCGAAACTCAATGAGCTACTCCATTAAATTCAGCGATTTGGTTAAGGCGTAGCGGATGGGGTTTTGCCCACCTTTTGCGCTCCCAAGACGCTTCTGACGGTGTCCATCTTTGATCCTCGCAGGGGATACATTTAATAGCCGGGGGCAACGCCCCCGGAAATCGCCCCGCAACAAGGTCCGACCTTGAAAGGGTGGAATTCCGGTGACCACCGGGCGGTCTTTAGGTAAGGCGGCAAGGGGTAATGCGACCCCTTCAGGGTCGGGCATCGAATGTTACGGGTTCCGGGGGCGTTGCCCCCGGCTATTGAATTGCGCCCTTGCAGGGCAGGTGCGATGCCCAATTTCCCACCCTCCGGCGTGCTTCCCTCCCCGAGTTTCTGCCCATCATGGGCAGCCGAAAGGCTGACAATGCTCAGAATGACAGTTAGCGCGGCGCGAGCTCAGAATGACAGATGGAGCGCTTGCACGATAAGGTAGGAGGTACCATGCAGACAGGTCTTGATCACATCGTCCTGGGAATTGATGACCTCGATCGAGGCATTGCCTGGGTGGAGCAGCGGACGGGGGTGCGTGCGATTTTCGGCGGGGTACATCCTGGGCGCGGCACACGGAACGCGCTGCTGGCGCTGGGGTCAGACTGCTATCTGGAAATCATCGCGCCTGATCCCCAACAATCCTCGCCCACCTGGTTCTCCCAGATCCTCACCATGCCTGACCCCAGACTGATTGCCTGGGCGGTGCACACGTCAAGTCTCACCGCACTTGCGCAAACTGCGATATGCGCAGGCTTCCCCATTGATGGGCCGCATGACGGCGCGCGCTCTCGCCCGGACGGCAAAACGCTGAGTTGGAGATTGTTTCACTTGCGGGACGGCCGTGGTGGGCTGCTTCCGTTCTTTATCGAGTGGGGCCGCGACTCGATTCACCCGGCCGCAGATGCCCCGCCAGGATGCACTCTCGAGAGCTTTATTTTGCAATCGCCGGACGCGCAGGATTTGGCGCGTGCATGCCAATCGTTGGCCGTTGGGGTCATAATAGAGCCGGGAGCAAAGCCGCTGATGCTCGCCCGCATCGCGAGCCCAAAAGGTGTAGTGGAACTTACATCCTAAACCGTATTTCGCACCATTGGTGTGGAAGGGGAGGGCTTTGCAAGTTGCGGAGGAATCAACAAATCCTGTCATCCTGAGCCCGTTTTTTGGGGGAAGGATCCCCGTAGTTCGCATTTATTACCGCCCTCTGCGAACTGCCGAGGTCCTTCGCTTCGCTCAGCATGACAGCTTTGTATGATTTTTCCGCAAACTGTGCATTTCCCGCTCTTCCGACGGCCACTGCCGTGGTGAGAAGTGTTGAGCTACAGGTTAGCTCTGCAACACCTCATCAACCTGCCAGGACGAGGTGAACCACCTCGGCAATGTGCAGTTGCGGAATCGTCGCCAGCGCGTATCCATTTTCGACCTGAAAAGGTGCCGCTTCTCCGCCCGCGCGCAAGAGCATCATTCCTTTTGCCTGCCGCCCTTCCGGAATACGAATCGCCACCTCAACATTTGCAACGGGGACATATTCCTGCCGCATGCGACCGGAGGCCGCGTCCTTGAAGCCGATATTGGCCAACACCCAGAGCGCCAAATCACCGTCGATTGCCCGCCGGAGCACTCCATAAACGCCTCGCGGTGCCTTGAGCCGGAATGGCTGTGGCGCTCCTGCTCCCAGGTATTGCACGATCGAACCCAGCAATCGTGCGGTGGATTGCACGCGGTCGCCGATATAATTTGCTTCCAGACTTCCGCTGATGTAGATCGTCCGCCCTTTCCCAAAGTTGTTGGCCACGATCGCCGGGCCTCGCACCTCGCCTGTTCCCAGGTTCCACGACTCCGCCAGGACCCTTGCGTCACCCAACGCTGCCACGGGTACGATCTGGTTATCGCCTTCCACAATCGTGCCGGCGGCGTAATTCCCCAACGCTGCATGGTTCTGCTTCACGCGGTAATAGCACTCCGGCTGACTACCCAGTGGCGTGCCTTTCATCTCGACACCCAACACCTTCTTCAGCGCGCCTCCATCCTTTCGTAATTGCCCCCGGTCGTCATACAAGCCCGTGTCATACGTGGCGAGTAATCCACCTCCTGCTGCTACCCAGTCCGTCAGTTGCTGCGCGTTGTGGTCTGAGACCCCCGAAGCTCCGCACAGTGCAATGACCTTTTGCTCGCGCCACCATGCTTCGCTCATTTCCGTGCTCGCGTTCACATCCACGCTGATGCGCTCATCGAGCAGCGCGAGGCCCATGGCCTGGCTCATCGTCGGCCAGTTCCAGCTTGTTTCCCTGGTGCGCCAGAGTTGCAGGGCCTCCCACGTGGGCACGATGCTGACGTAGGGCACCGGAACACTGTCCTTGTGGAGGGGCTCCACGCGCCGCATGAATTCGAAGAATTCCCGCGCCGGTTGGGTGCCGCCACCGCCCACCTTGAAGTAGACCCGGTTGGCAGTGGCATAAATCGGCGTGTTCCCGCAGGCCAGGTTGGTGAATCCCTCCATGAGGATTTCATCGCTGTCTTCCAGATTGGTGTTGTGAGTCGTCCAGTGACTTCCATGAGGCGGCTCTCCGAACCACGAAATGGCGTAGCTGCCCAGGTACATCTGCGCCACTTTTCGATAGGGCCGCGCCATAGACGCGCCCTTCATTCCCGTCATCAGGCGATCGTGAACCTCCCGGCTCGCCTCCACCATGAAGCCGTCCGGGATGCGGTACTGGAGGGGCAGGGAGTTGCCATGCCAGGTCGCGCCGTTATGGCACATCATGAACTTCCCGCTGCCGTGGATGATGTCGCGAAGGTCGAGCAGGTCCTCCTGCACCAGATGGTCCGCCCATGCGTACCATGCCTGGAGCGC
Organism: Acidobacteriota bacterium; assembly: GCA_003165615.1. Next base: position 16,225 of record PLWR01000090.1, read on the forward strand.
CTCCATATCGGCGTCCACGGGAAACGATGCGGGATCAGAATTCAGTCCGGGGCGGCTCGCGAAAGCCCGCAGGCGGTCCATATCCATGCCGGTAAACTTTTTGAAATTCCGGCGGCAATTGTCGCAAAAGCAGATTCCTGTATAGGTGAATTCGCTGGGGCTGTCAAAATACATGCCATCCATGTCGTGCGCGCAATACTCCCGGGCCACCTGGCGGAGCGCGGTGCGGTAAACATCTCCCGTCAGGCAGATCATTCGCGGAGTCGTCATCCAGCCGTAGTGCGAATAGAGTCCGTAAGGTTTTCCATCGGGATCGCGCAACAACCAATCATTAAATTGGGGATGCGCCCGGAGAAATTCCGGCTCCAGCATCAGGCCCATGCCGTAGTTGGCGTAGCAATACAAGCGCACTCCGGCGCGGCGGCATTCCCGCGAAACCTCTTCAATCAAATCGCGACTGCCCAATTCGTCGTGCAGCGGAAAGGCTTGACTCGGATAGTAGGCGCGATAACCAATGGGCTGAAACCGCAGCAGGTTTCCTCCCAACTCAGTCACCACTTCCACCAGGCGCCGGGCGTCAAAGTCCTTCATGTGGGGGTAGAGCGGTGGCGAGTAGCCGTCAAAATAAACTGCCTGTGTGTAGTGCAGCCATTCCGGGGCTTGGAAGCCGTCACTGGCCAAGTCCGCGCTCGGCGGTGGAGGGATGAATGCGGCACTCGTGCGGGCACTCGCCAAGCCGCCGCGCCATCCAGCCCACGCGCCGAATCCTCCCGCCGTGCCTTGCAAGAATGTTCTACGTTTCATGGGTCGACTCCCCACGGGAGATTTCTTCCAAAGACAGCCCTGCAAGGGCGTAATTAATTAGCCGGGGGCAACGCCCCCGGAACTCGTGCCGATTGCTTTCCGACCCTGAAGGGGTCGCACTACTCCTCACCGTGTAACCCAGACCGCCCGGACGCCACTGGGATTCGACCCTTTCAGGGTCGGACCTTGATGGGGGTGCTTTTTCCGGGGGCGTTGCCCCCGGCTATTAAATGTGTCCCCTGCGGGGATCCATGATGGATGGGCCTTTGCGTAAGTGTGCGGAATGACAGGCCAAACGCCGCGGGATAATCCTTGGCGCCGAGCGGTGGGGGCCCGTACACGATGTAGGCATCATCCGGGGCGCGTCCTGACTCCGCCCGTAATTCAAAATAGTAGAGTCTGCCGGGGTCAAGCCGGACCGGCTTCCTGAGCGCCACTTCATACCACAGGTCGTATTGCGGGTACACATCTTTTGAAAGCACCTCGGCTTGGCCCAAGTCCGCTGCGCCTTCCTTCGATCCGAAGCGAACGATGAGGCTCCCGGGATTTCCCGCGCGGGCTAGTTTGAAGGCCATGCCCGTGAACGTAGCTGAATTAGCGGAGACATAGAATTTCCCCCTGATTACTGCCGCCGGGCTTGAGTCAAGAAGTTGCGTGGCGTAGGGCACGTCGGGAGTTGAACTCTGGTCATAACCGTGAAAGTTGGGCGCGAGATTCTGATAGCAATAATTCTCATCCCGGCAGCCATAATCGCGGCCGGCGGGGCGCTCCGGGCGCAGCCAGCGGTCGAGAAAGAAGAAGGTGCCGATGCCATGGATGCTGTGAGGGCCCAGGAATCTCTCGTCGACGATTTTGCCCTGCATTCCCCACGCCTCCGCGAAGGCGTTCACCTCCTGCCAGGCGCGCTGGTGCCAGGCGGGAGTGGTGACCTGATCCTCCGAACCATACTCGATGCACACCGGGCGCGGCCACATCGCGGCGATCATCTGCGTGTGCACAAAGCGGTTGAGGACGTTCCAGTTGTAAAAGTCTTCGTCTGGGAGACTCCAATAAGATGCCCCTTGCCGTGTGGAATCGGTGAGCATGGTTTGCCAGTCATTGAAAAACGCGGAGATGACCGTAAGCTTCAAGCGCGGTTCGAGTGGCGGCATCCACATGGCGGAATATCCACCATACGAAAGTCCGTAATAACCAAGGTGGTCCGGGTCAACAAATGGCAATGACTTCAAAAAATCTAACACGCGGTGGAGCTTGGCCACCTCGATGCTTGTGCGCATCATTCCGAGGGGAGCCGCCATTTGCACCAGCGGATTGATCAGGTCCGCCCGATTAACCATCATGGAGCCGGTATGCACTTCCGGAACCGTCAAATAGGGGGCGAACACCACATAGCCGCGTTCCGCCAGGCGTTGGCCGAAGCGGTGATAAAAGTGATCGCTGGATTCCAGGTTGTTCCCCACGCCGGTGATGTATTTGGGTGAACCGTCAAAGCCGTGCTGGCAAATGACGGCAGGAAGGCGCTGGTGCATGGCGCCGCCCACGGCGCGCGGGATCAAAAGCTGTCCATAGACTTCCACTCCCGGAACCACATCGAGGAACACGTCATAGGCCAGAAACTTGTCGGTCTCCGCTATCAATTTTGTGCGGGGGTTTATCGGAACGTCAGGATGAATTATCCCCACCAGNNCACCAGGTGACCTAACTCCGCGCGCAGCTTTTCTGCCTTCTGCGTGCGGTTCGCTGCCGGGGTGGAATCGAGTTGCCAGTAATTCTTGCGGGTTTGGGCGCTGGCACTGATGAGTTTCTGCAAGTATTGAAACCACGACTCAAATTGCTGGTTGAGGGCTTCGTTGACCTGCGAGAGTGGAATTTGCACGGTAATCTCGGGCAAATTGCGACTTTCGGTTGCCCCGAGCAGTGTCGCCATTTTCACCGCGGTGGCTTCCATCGAGCTTTCCTGGGCCTCGATCGTCACAAGTTTGCCCTTGGCCTTCAAACCCTTGTAGAAGCGCTGGGCGCGCGCGAATTCCGCAGTCACGCTGCCCTGAGGAATCGCACCCTCCGACGTGCCGACAAACAAAGGGCGGGGCGCGATGAGGGCCGCCACTTCCGCGTCACCAAACTCATTGAGCTGGCCATAGATCACCCGGTCGACGGGTTCCTGCCAGCAATTCTCCCGCTGCTGAAAGTAATCGAGGCTTGCCACTCCCGCGAGCGATTCATCCAGCGCCCCCGCATAAAGGGCGGTCATGCCTCCCTCGCCTTGCCCCATGATGGCAACATGCTTTCCCGCGAGCTCCGGCCGCCCGCCGAGAAAATCGTGCAGAAACAGAGCTTGCTCGACTTCCAATGCGACCAGCGTGCGCCCTACGATGAAGCCGGCGCGCCACAAAACTCGGCGGCGATCCCTCCCGCCTGCCTGCTTGCAAATCGGGTGATCATCGCTACGCGCGGTGGTGATGGGAATTGTTACAGCGACGTTTCGCGCCAGCAGTGCTTCCAGCCATGCGGCCGGTTTTGACCCCTCCGCCACGCCGGCAAACTCTGCCGGGTTTTGGTTGGCAGGAGGAATGGCGATGATGGCGCCTGCCAGCTTCCCGGTTTGCGGAAAGAAGATCAGTGCCCGGGCGCTCAATCCAGAGTCCATGGGCAGGGTCACGTCCTCAACCCGCAGATTCGCATCCTCGTGCAGGATTTTTGTTTGCGGAATTCCCCTTTCGGGCTCGATGAAGCCCAGCATTTCGCGGAGGTGTGCCCGATGCTGCTCGACCGAGGCTTTATACGCGCCATAGGAAGAGAAGTCGGGGCGCCAAAGGGCGTCGCGCTTCGCCGGCGTTACGGCAATTTGCGACTCGAAATACCGTATGATCTGCTGGCGTTGCTCCTCGCGAAGGTCTTCCGTGACCGGTTTGGTTAAGAGCGCCGTCCCTTGCAGCGCGAAGGCGGCGTTGCCTGATGCCGGAGCTGGGGAATTGTTGATTTCACCGATGGGCCGAGCGCCTTCGGGCGTCAGCGCTCTTCCGGTGGATACAATTCGTGCAGCCGTCAGCCCCGCTAGAATTAAGGCGGTCAGATAGAGCAGATGATTCTTGCGCACAAGATAATTCCCCCAATTTCGGCATCGTGTCCGGGCTGCCCAGGGCGATGCCTTATCCTTGTGGGCAGCTTGCACACTTTAGGTGGGGGTATCTTAGCTTTCATTCTGTTGAATAGGAATAGGGAATAGGGGTTGGGATAATGACCACACCCGTCAGCTGACGGGCTGGCACTTTATGTGAGGCGAGGCAACTGAAAGCTGATAGCTGATTGCTTCCTATTGCCCGATGACCTTCAGCTCCAGGCCGGTGAGCCACGAAACCTTCTTAAGCTTTCCCAGGACGTGGCCGACGCCAAGTGCACAGTGGTGGGTGGGTCCCTCGCTGCAATAGGCATTGATGAAGGGTGCGGGTTCCAGCGCGAATCGCAGGCGGCTGTTGGTGTTGCCGATCTTCAATCGTTCACCGGCCAAGCATTCACCCTCCGCCGCGAGAAATTTCAGACGGCCGTCGCACGTTTGGGTGAGGCCGAGGATGGTAATAGGGCCTTTGCGCACGCTGGCTTCCACGCTGACGCCGAATCCGGATTTGCCGTGATACAGGCCGAGCCCGCGCAGCACCGGCCGGCCTTCGGCGATTCCCAAATGGAAGGGGCCGTCGTGGCCCATCAGGATGAACCGGTCGCGGAAGTCCATGGCGTAAAGTTCCGTGTAGCTGCCTCCCGCGCCCAGCAGGTCCATGATCTTCATGGCCTGGAGGTTTTTCAAATCGGCTTCGCCCGAGCAGGTGATTCCGCGCGCGGTAAGCAGCGAACATCCCAGGATGACGCCCGCGCCCAGCCGTTCATACAGCTTGCCGCCTACGCCGAGGTAGTAGTAGGCCATGCCGTCGAGCGAAAAATCCTCCACCAGGTGGTCGAGGCCCACGGCGACGCGGTGCGCCCAATCCAGTTGGTCCGGAGCGGGTTTCTTGGCCAGCGGGTCCGACGGGCTGTCCTCACTGATGTCAAAAATCTGGCGGGTTTCCTCCGCCTTGCGCGCGATCTCCGCATCCGTCGCGGCGTTCACGCGCTCCTCCAAGTGGCACATATTCAGCACCTCGATATGCGTTCCCAGTTGCGCCTGGTGCTGGGTGAAGTCGCTGTACATGTCCAGCATTCCGGGGAAGGGGTGGCCGAGGTATCCGATGCGAGCCTGGCGCTGATTGCGAACCACCTTGGCGGCCGCGCACCACTCCTCGATTTCCGTCCACGCGGATTCGCAGGGTTCGGTCACATCGGGTTCCGGGTCAAGCATTCCCGTCACTTGCCGGAAGGGAATCCCCGCGCGCGCAAACGCCCCGGCGATTTCCGGAGCGCAGCAGGCGGAACAGTTGACCAGCCATTCCCCCGTATCGGTGTGGGCATAATCTAGCGCCGCCCGTGGTTGCAGATTGAGGACCACCACGGGAGCCTTGGCGTGCTGGATGACGGGCAGGACGGTGGAGGAGGTTGCGTAGGTGCCGGCGTAGCAGAAAACCAGATCAACGCACGCACTGCGAAATGCATCACCCGCCCGGATGGCGCCGGGGGCATCGTCCACCAGGCCGGCACTGACGACGGTGGCCCACGCGCCGATGCGCTGTTCCACCTTGCGCTGGTAGCCCTCCAGCCGCTCTTTGAGCCCGTGGAACTGCGGCCAGTATGCCGCCAGGCCAATCCCGAATACTCCCACCGTTGCCTTCTCTGCTTGTCGCACGCAAACCTCCACCTGCCTTTGTCAGTCTGGATTTTCCTTCACCGGAAGAAGTTGTTGAGATTCCAGCCCTATTAATTGATAAAGCCAGTTCCCGTGATTGTCAAATTCTTGCGGATATAAACGCGAGGCAAGGTCGCGCCGAAACGGAGTGAGAATCAGCCCGAAAAGACTGGTGGTCCAGGCTCGCTACTGTTTTCCTGGAAGCCGATAGACTTGCAAAATCTCATCAGAAACCACGGCGAGAAGGGTCCCGTCCGGACAGAGTGCTAACTGATTTACATGGCGACCCCAGGGGGACCACGCTGACGTGCCTTTGACTTTCAACGCGTAAATCGCCCGCCGGTCCGGTACGCTGTATACAACTACCCGGTCGTTTGACGGAAACGCGTAGAGGTCCAACTCCGGCTCCGTCATACCTCTTAGCCTATTCTCTATAACTGCGAACCTTTCACCTCCGCTCGATGCCAGAGTCGAGTCGAATGACCGATTTTTGTCTAAAATCACCCGGAGCAATAGGGTGCCGTCGACCGTCGCCACAGCCATTTCGCGCCCTGCTTCGATAACTAATGTTCCATCATTCACGAAGAACGCAGACTTCCGCTTGTAATCATCGAATTGCTTGTCCATGCCGGCAGGTTGAAAAGGGTGCCAGGACTGGTCAATTTCCCGAATGCAAAGCTCCCATAGTTTAGGCCTACTCCCAATCAGCCGATGATTTGAGATGTTGTAGATGAGTTCTTTTTCGGTCCATTCAGCAACAACAGCAAATGTCCCGACATCCAAGAGTGTATTTTGGTGATTTTCGGCGTAAGCATAAGAGGAAAGGAGTAGCAATTGCTTGTTCGGAGAAATGCTTCGACAATCACGGCCATTTGACAGTAGTTGTTCCTGAGTGACTTCAAAGCTGGGCGAAAACAAACGGAGAACGTTGCCCGTGCAGGCTAGAAACTTTCCGTCATGCAACCCAAGAACGCGAACCGGATAGGAGGGCGTAGACCACTCTTGCGGGTCTTGCTTCTGACCTGTTATTGCGTCAAGAAGAAAGACATGGAGATGTGCGGGTTCGGGGGTACGTGGACCAGCCTTCTTGGCCACAGGGTGATCGTCGAGTGTTAGCCATGCAACCGCGAGACGGTTGATGTCGGTAAAGTCAACGAATGTAGGTATGCGTTTTTCTCCGTCGAATGTCTTGTATCCGAGGTTACGGAGGTTCACTTCAAACAACGGATGGTCGTTGCTGAGGGATGGGTCCGGGTCTTGCGGATTCGCTCGCCCCACAAGCATCAAGGTGACCCCAAACAGGATTGCAGCAACTAATTTCCGAATGCCGAACTTCCCTGGTTGCAAGTTCATCATAGTCCTCATTTGAATCATAAGCGCGATGCTGGGCTGCGTGTCCGATTATCCGGCGGCCGGCGACATGGGCTGCGGTCTTCCGCCCCTTACCCGGACTGGCAAGGCACTGCCTGCGGCCCGCCGGTCGTAGCGGCGGACTATATGTGGACGGTGGTCATGCGTTTGAGGGTGGGAAGGGCCTTGATGGATTTTCCGGCTTCCTGCTGGGCGACACGCAGATCATAGAGGCTTTGGAGATTGATCCAGAATTCGGCGCTGGTGCCGAAGAAATGTGCCAGGCGCAACGCCGTATCCGCCGTGATGTCGCGCTGTCCATTCAGAATCTGGGTGATGCGATTGGTGGGAACCTGCAATTGTCGAGCCAGCGCGGCGGCGCTCATGTTAAGTTCCTTCAATTCTTCGGCCAAATGTTCTCCGGGATGAATGGCAAGTATTGGCATGTTCATTCCTTTGACCCGTTTCCCGGCCGCGAAGGCGGCAGTTTCCTTGTCCCGGAAACTCACGATCATGAATGCAGTATCCCGTAAAAGACGCCGTACGTCAAGCGTCACGCCGGGCGAGCTTCAGAAAGAGTATTCATGGAGGCGTCTCGCGGGCTACGATGCTGGGCAAGCATGTCCAAAATGGTTCTTGACAAGCAAAATTGATAGGCTATAATGCTTGAGTGAGCCGGCGTCCTGCCGGCGCGATGCGCCTCTCGGATTCTCCCACCACGAGAGGACAAATACCAAGAGGATGGCTGGTCACGACCGACGGAGTGCGTCTTGGCATGCTTGGACAGGAGGTCGACCTGGTGTCTTTGTGTCTTGGTGCTAAGGGCTGCTGCCGCACAGACGCCCATGCGCCTGCGGCACATCTATTATTGCGTTTTTTCCCCGCTTTGCCTTACCATTGCCGATGTAACTGCTTTTAATTGAATCGGATAGGATTTTAAGTCCAGGCATCGTATTTCCTCTAAGTCCCTGCGTTTTCATGCACATCGTGGGTTCCATCGGCATTTTCCGGGATTAAGAGCGTCGGGCCAAAGTACGCCAAGGTTCCTCTCCTGATTTAGAGCCTGCCCTGAGCCTGTCGGAGATAGATTTTAGT
>PLWR01000245.1 GCA_003165615.1 Acidobacteriota bacterium
CGGAGGGATTCGAAGCCATTGACTGGCACTGGAACAAAGAAGCCAAGAAAGGGGAGAAACGAAAGTCCGCTCAATATGGCCCTCATTAAAGCCAAACTTCGATTGGGAAAAGGATTTGGTCTGAACCTCTCGGAAAAGGGAATCAGTCCCTATGTTACTACGCCTCTTGGGCCGGTTGACGCAGGTTTGACCACCTTCCCATCCGGGATCAAGGGGATCCGTTTCTCCATCGGAAAGAACCCTGCCTATTTCCTGATGGCCCTGGCCAAGCAAATGGGCCGTCCTCCGCAGCCAGCCAAACCGAAACCGCGGATGCCAAAGCCCATCCGGCCCAAATAATAATCGCACTTTATGGCTGAATTCACAAAGGAAGAAAAACAAATCTGCCTGGCAGTCATGAGGAGGCTCATGGCAGAAGAGCCGGAGATCGATGCCGGATACATCAATCGCGCCGTTTTTGCCAACGCGCATGAAGCCAAGAAACAGCGCTTGCCCATCGAGGCCGAGCCCATCCGCCGGACTGTAAGAACTTTCATCCAAGCCCGCAAGCGAAAGGCCAGCAGCCTTGTCTTTCCGCACACGTTGGCCAGCCGCATGACGCGCAGCGCGGAAGCTCTGGAGGCCAACCCCACATGACCTACAAAGAAATACCCCGTTTCACCCGGAACGCGAATTACCGCATTAACGTGGATTGGCCCTACCTGGAGAAGCAACTCCAAGGCTGGATCGAGGAGCGGGAGGTTGCCCCCCTGAATATCGATCCGGAATTTCAGCGCGCCCACGTATGGCGCCCCGAACAGCAATCGGCCTACGTCGAGTATATTCTCCGCGGGGGCATTTCGGGACGCGAGATTTACTTCAACTGCATAGGCTGGAATAGCGACTACCGAGGGCCTTTTGTCCTGGTTGACGGCAAGCAGCGCTTGGAAGCGGTGCGCTCTTTTCTTCGGGACGAGGTGCCCGTCTTTGGCGGCCACAAATGCAGCCAGATTGAAGGGCGGATACCTAATTCAGCCTTCTTCTATTTCAACGTCAACGATCTCGGAACCAACGCCGAGGTGCTTCAATGGTATCTGGATTTGAATACCGGCGGCGTGGTACACACGACCGAAGAACTGGAAAAGGTGAGGGCCATGCTCGCCCAAGAAAAACAATGATCTATGGCCACCCGACTGTATCCCATCACTGAAGATCCGTCGAAGCTGGAAAAAATGGCTGGAGTTCCGGCCGGCACCAGCGAGGTGCTGAAGGCAATCGAATCCCGATTTGTCGCAAAGCCCGGAGAAACCAGCGCACAAGCCTTTACGCGCGAGGAGCAGGAATTCTACGCGATTAACGCGGAACCGAACGCCGCGCAGTTGCATTGTTTCCTCCTCTTCGGGTGGGGACGGATGAGAAAATATATTGATCCCATTGGGAATACCACAGATCCCAAACTCATGGCTGAAATCGGCCGCGCGCAGGGCATCAACGTTCCGGCAGACCTCTGCGAAGGCTTCTGCTGGAGTTAAGGAGGATTTAAAAAAAATGGAATGGAACTTTGAACTCGAAGAGGAATGTGCCGGTTCGGATCAAGCGCTGTCCCATCGGCGAATCCCTTCGAAAACAAGGGTCCCGAGGGATGGTGTCGGCGGCTTTGGGCCGAGGCCAAAGAGAGTGAGGATGGCGTCGATGCCGATAATTTCTGGGAAAAGGTAGAAAAGGCAGATTGTAGCTGGGGGGGTGATCTGGGGGAGCAAGCTGCGGGAGAATATTTGGACCGGAGACGCGCCGGAGGCCCGACCGGCGCGGACGTAGCCGCTTTCGAGGACGCGGATCGTTTCCGCCCGAACGAGGCGAGCGGCAGGCGCCCAAATTACCCCCCCGATCAGCCACGGCAAAAGGTTCGTCCCCGGTCCGGTCAGGGCGGCCACAGCGACAACCATGAGGAAAAATGGGACAGTGTGGAGCAGGGCGATGAACCAACTGACCGCCCGGTCCGGCCAGCGGCCGGCCCAGCTTCCGGCTATCGCCCCGAGCACTAGGCTCAAGGGCAGCGCCAATACAAGCGACCCGGCTGCTGTTCTCAGTGAAATGGCGGTCCCAATAAGCGTGCGATTCCACTGCGAGCGCCCAAGAGGATCAGTGCCGAACCACTCGGCTGCAGAAGGACGGGCCAACGCACCGCTAATTTGAACGGAATAAGCGGCCTGCTCATGCGCGAACAAGTGGAACAGCGTGGGCGCCACCAGCAAGCTGCCCAACGAAACGACTACCCACAATTGGAGCCGGGTGGCGCGGGACAGTGGGTATGTGTATGGCGCGATGGGCATTTGGATCAAATCGGCTGGAGTGCAGGTTGCGCGGAAACCGGCTCGTTGGCTTCCGCCCGGCACGGGCGAAGCAAGCGATTACTGATTGTCTGGACACACAGGAAAAAAAGTCCATTGAGGAGGATGATACCGGTAAGGACCGGCAAGTCCTTCGACTGAATCGAGCTGGCCAGCAGGGTTCCCAAGCCACGGAAGGAGAAGACGTACTCGACGATAATCGTCGAGAAAACCAAAAGGCTGATCTGGTTCACCCAGGCGGTGAGCAAAGTCGGCCAGCTATTACGTAGAAGCACTCGCCACAACAACTCGCATCGAGAATAGCCGACGGCGCGCGCGGTCCGGAAAAAGGGAGACGAAAGGATGTTGGCGAACCGATCCCGGAGCAGCGTTGTCATCACACACGCGGGATAGAGGGACACCGCCACTCCTGGAAGAACGTAGCCCAAAGGAGAATCTCCACCGCCCAACACGCCTCCCGCGCTCGTCCAGGACTGGATACGGGCGGTCGCCAGCGCCGCGGCAATGGCGACCACGAAGCTCGGGAGCGCGATGCCCAGACGCAAAACCGGAATAAGGCCCCGGCCCATCCTCGGCCCCCAAAAAACCAGGGTATTCACCACCAGTGCAGCGGCTATTGAATAAAGGGAGGCTAGGAAGCAGAGCGAGAGAGTCGGGCCAAGATGGTCACTTATTTCGCGCAAAACAGGCTGCTGGCTTGTCCAAGATTTTCCCCAGTGACCGGTCGCAACATGCCCGAGAAAGGTTCCAAACTGCGAAATCAAAGGTCGATCTAGGCCCATTTCGGCACGCAATTCCCGAACGCTGTCCTCATGGGCATTCGGTCCGAGGATTATCCGCGCCGGGTCACCCGGGGCCACAAACGTTAGGACGAACGTGAGGATGCATAGACCAAGCAACAGGGAGCAGGGCCAGAGGAATCGACTAAGCAAAGCCTCCTCTAGCCGAATGAATGTTGAGGATTGCCGATTCGTTTGCATTGTTTAAGTGTTCAAGCAATGGCTATGTGTTTGCACACGCATCCGTGGTCGTGGCACTTCTTTTCCATTCGATGGCGCCCTCAGCGACTTCGTTTGTTCTAATATTGTTAAAAACAAAAACCCCACTCAGTGCATTTCGATCTTCCGATACCTTGAGGATCATGGCGTTCATTCCAATGTTCTCAGTATCCTTGGAAAGTAAACCGACAAATATGCCACAAAGATCGACGCGCACATTGAAATCGAATTCGATCATTCCTTTTACAGGGTCTGGCGTCGGACGAACCAGATGCATAGAAGCGGACGGTTTAGCACCATCCAAATTCAACTCCAAAGTCAGATTATTGATGCCCGTGGGTGATTTGAACTGGCTGCACCATGTCCCGTTGATGTCTGGTTTCATCGTCAGGATATTTCTGCTGCGTTCGCGATCATATTACTTCCAGGTCGAATGATTCAGAATGGGAAAATTGGCGCCGTTAAACATTACCCCATCAAGCGCCGGATTGAGCAAGATTACCTGGTGGGTCTGGAAAAGGAAGACACCTGGCGCATCCGCCACAAGCCGTTCCTCGATATCGGCGGCTTGCTTGAGGGAAACGGCCTCGTCACGGATGGTGAAGAGAGCCGAGATAGCCGCGTCATTCTCGGGCTTATTATAATAAAAGACGTTCGGCAAGGGTATTGCAGCGGAAGTGAAGAAGTTCTCGAGGATCAATTGCGGCAAGGAATACTGGTATTCAAATCCGATCGACACGGCGTCAAAGTCGCCTTTTTGCAGCAAACCAACTACCGCATTGAAACTCTGTTGCACGATATCGACCTCGATCCCGATATTCTTGAGCTGGCTCTGCAAGATTTCGCTGATCGGTACGGATTGGGCAAGTTCGTGGGTGAGCACCCGAAGTTTTGGGTTCACGCCGGGGTGCTTCTGGCGATAAGCCTGCAGCGCTGCTTTAGCTGCGTCTAAGTCGCGAACGTTCTTCACCTGCGTCTGATAACCTGCACAGGCCAATGGAATTGGGCCGGCAGCAGGGATTCCGGTCATGGGGACAACGGCTTTGACCACCTCATTTCGGTCAACGGCGAGGGCGATAGCCCTCCGCAAGTCAGGATCGAGTTTGGGATAATTGAAGGCGAGGAACGTGGTGTTAAAAATGGGAAATGACTGAAGAGTGAGGGACTTCACCGAGCTGTCCTTGATCCGGAGTTCGCCGCCCTGCCGTTCCACCAAGCCTTCTAACATGGGCGGAGAAGCATATGTTACGTCGAGTCGGCCTGCCTTAGCCTCTGCTAGGCGAACCGCGTCTTCTTTAACAGTGCGAAAGATTACTGTCTCAACGGTGCCCCCACCGTTGCCCCCCCAATACTGGTTGTAACGACTGAACACGAGGTCGTTGCCACGCCGCTCCACAAACTGGAATGGGCCCGTGCCCACTGCGACCTTCTGCCCAAAGTCAGCGCCCGCAGCATCAACAACTGCTTTCTTCACGATGCTATAGGCTGGGGATGAAATCCGGCCAGGGAACAGCGCGTCCTGTCGAGTCAACGAGAATTCGACTTCACGCGGGGAAATGATGCGTAAGCCGGACACAGCAGACACCTAGCCCTCCTGATATTCTTTCGCTCCCTTCAGCACCGAGGCCAGAGGGCCGGCGGTCACCGCATCCTTTGAGAGCATCCGAGTAAAACTGTAAACGACATCTTCAGCGGTTACCCCGCGTGAAGCCTCATCGAGTGCAGAGAACGTGTGAAATTTTACTCCATTTCGAAGGTGAAAAGTCCACATCCTCAAGTCCGGGGAATGGATCCATGAATCCGCAACCGCGCCAACGACTTGGTTACTTTCGTCAAGACGAGTGAGACCTTCGAAGACCTGGCTCCCAACGCGCAGAGCGAAGACGTTGTTGAGCCGGAGGGGATCGAACGTCGGAACATCATTCTCAAACCCTACAACCAGCGGTCGGTCTTGCGCAGGACTTGTTCCGGCTGGCTTCTTGATCAACAGGCATGTGGCAACACCGATCACGATGACGGTGGCGAGGATGGTGAGGGTTCTTTTCATGGTTCTGAGCCGCCGAGCCAGACCTCAGCGCGCCGCTAATACCGGCACATAGAACGTGTGTTTCCGCTTGAACCAACCGCGATAGGCCTTGCGAACCGCAGGGGCCAGCTTTTCCTCGAATGTTCGGTC
>PLWR01000333.1 GCA_003165615.1 Acidobacteriota bacterium
CGGAGTCAAGTACATACCCACCTTTTGCATTTTGGATTAAGAACCTCCTTGGGCTCCCCTCTTTGAGCAATGCTGGGACTTAGGGGTGGTTAGCCGCCGATCCCAATTCCAGAATCGAGAATCGAAAGTGCAATCGGCCCTTTCCAAGAATGTCCGCATGGGGATAACCTAGTTGGTTCCCCCGCCCGGGGGATTTGCCATTACGAGGTGCGCATGAAAAACCGGCATGAATTCGCGACGCTGGCTGTACACGCAGGCGAAGCTCCCTGCAAGGTCACCGGGGCGGTCGACACGCCCATCTACCAGTCCACTACGTTTGCCGCCGTGGATTCTGATGAAATGGCGGCACTGTACTCCGGCGAGAAGCCGGGATACATGTACACGCGCTACGGGAATCCCACGGTTCACGCGCTGGAGGAGAAGGTTGCGGCCTTGGAAGGGGGCGAGGCGGCGCAGGCTTTTGCCACCGGCATGGCGGCCGTCTCTTCCTCCATCCTCGCTCACATTAAGACCGGCGACCACGTGGTGGCGGCCCGTTCCCTGTATGGCGCCACCTACAATTTTCTCAACCGCAAGCTCCCGGCCATGGGCGCATCCACAACTTTTGTGCAATCCACCCGCCCGGAGGAATTCGAGAAAGCCCTTCAGCCCAACACGCGGCTGATTTACTTTGAATCACCCAGCAACCCCATTCTGGAGATTCTTGACATCGCCGCCCTGGCCGGAATTGCCCGCGCGCACGGAATACCTTCCATGATGGACAACACCTTTGCTTCGCCCGCCCTCCAGCAGCCGCTGAATTTGGGAATCACCGTGGTGGTTCACTCGGCCACGAAGTATTTGTGCGGGCACGGTGACGCAATGGGCGGCGTCACCATCGGCACGAAGGATTACATTGAGCACCTTAACCGCGACGTCCTTCGCGACTTCGGCGGAGTTATGAGCCCCTTCACGGCCTGGCTGATGCTCCGGGGCATTCGCACTCTTCACCTGCGCATGCCCGCGCACTGCTCGAACGCGCAAAGGGTTGCCGAATTCCTGGCCCAACATCCCCAGGTGGAACGCGTCAACTACCCGGGCCTTGTCAACCATCCCGGACACGACCTGGCCAGGCGGCAAATGAAAGCCTTCGGCGCCGTAATGAGTTTTGAGGTGAAGGGTGGTTATGAAGGCGGCAAGCGCGTCATGGATGGCGTGAAGATTTTTCTCCGAGCGGCCAGCCTGGGCGATACCCGCTCGCTGATTGTGCACCCTGCTTCCACCAGTCACCGGGCCGTGCCCCCGGAACAGCGGGAGGCCATCGGCATCACCGACGGCTTGGTGCGCCTCTCGGTGGGAATCGAAGCCATCGAAGATCTGATTCAGGACCTCGACCAGGCGCTGGCAGGAGGGTAGCGTGGGCGTCTTGCGCGCTGTGGCACCGGCGTCCCCCCCGTGGGCAGTCATGGCCACGATGGCCATGCCACAACAGGACCTCGATCAAGCAAGCAAGACTCAACCGATTTGTATCACTTCGCCAGGCTTAAGGGAAGGCAGGGCCGCTAAGATCGCGGGCACGTGAGGCAGCAGGTCAGGCAGGCGGTTTGATTGGGCACGGATGACTGCCAGAGAAATGGTTCGGCCCGCGAGGTTTTGCTGGTAAGGCATTCCTTGGTCCATCGTTAACAGAACCTGCCAGCCGGATCGTTCTGCCAGCACCAGCAGTTCACCATTCGCCTTGCCAGCCAGACCGGCCTGGGGCACCGTCTGGCAGTCATGCCCGACAAGATGATTCCGAAGGTCCCTCGGCAAGCATTCGTCCAGCAGAATCTTCAACCAATCCTCGTCAAAAGGGAGTCCTTTGCGGTCTCCAGCGCCTCGATGGCCATTGGACGGGTAACGGTCGGGAATTGCTCGAGGAACTGGTCGAGGGTGTCACCCGCTTCAAGGTAATCCAGGAGGTTTTGAAAGGGAACACGAGTGCCGCGAAAGCAGGGAATTCCTCCCAGAATCTCCGGATCGCGCGCGATGACGGAAGCGGCCATGTTTCACTCCTTAACTTCCATTGTAGCGCAATTTGCCCCCTCGGGAGACGGAGAAGTGGTGGCGCGGGGCGCGGCTGGCTCGTCCCCATCGAGTAGGGCCGGACGGCGTTCAGCCTTGGTGTTTGCAAGTCCCGTAACTGAGCGCAGTTCGGGCATGCACTCATGATTGCAAACCCCCGGCCGAGCGCCACCCGCTCCCGTCCAGACATTTTGTGGTAGTGACTCATTTTGAGGTGCCACGGGCGTCCCGCCCGTGAAGGGACACGGCCAAGATGGCCGTGGCACCTCAAAATGAGTCACCATCCATTTTGTCTCTTGGCAGATTTAGGCTAGGGTGTATACTATAATACTGGGTTTACGATCGGTGCCGCCATGTCCTTGCGCAAGTCCCCCACGCTGACTCCCGCTCAATTAACGGCCAACCGCCGCAACGCGCAGAAATTCACGGGCTCGCGCCCGGCACGAGCGAAAACCGAGTCGCGAATGAACGGCCTGGGCAAGGGGACGCGTTCACCCTTTTACCGCGATCATTTGCAGGCCATGTTCTTCGCCCCGCCCTGCCAGGTGGAGCAGACGGCGCGGGGTGTTGCTTTCGCCGGGAGCGGCATCTCACCCCTTAAATCAGAATATCCCTACAAGTTATTGAAAAAAAAGAAGTTAGACGAGTACAAATTTAACTGAGTGAAAACAAGTCAATTATGTCAAGATTCGACCTCGGATTGCGGCAAAATCGCCCCAAAATGCCTGAAATTGTCGCCAACCCGTGATCTTATAGAAAACAAAATATGTTACAGGCAAAAGCTTTGTTTAAAAGATAGTCCCAGAGGAACCGACCATGCTCCAGCTCATCTCGCTTGTGATGGTGGCTTATTCCTTTTTCCTGATCCAAACCACTCTTCCCCATCTGCCCAAGTGCATTCCGACGCACTTCAATGCCGCGGGAGTGGCCGACGGATGGGGCAGCCCCGACACCCTCTGGTTTCTGTTGGGCGCACAGGCACTGACCTGCGCCGTATTCCTGATAGTGCCGTATCTGGGCGAAAAGGCTCCCAGCATGGTGCACTTTGGAAGGCGCCGCCTGAGTGACTTCGCCCCGGCTCAACAAGCACGGATGTCGGCCATGCTCAAGGATATGGCGGCCTACATGAGCATCGTCATGAATGTGTTTTTCGTTCTCATGCTACTTGAGGTCACACGGGCAGCATCGGAACCGAATCCTCGTATTCACCCGCTTTTTCCGATGGTGCTCCTGCTGGGGGGCACGTTTGGGATCTTGTTGTATTATACGGGGCGGTTCCTCCGCGTCGCCAAGGGTGAAGACGGCGGTGACGCGCCCAACGTCCGCGCGTCCTGATTTTCTCCGCAAAGAGTATGGGCTTGGTTTTCTTTGCGCCTCTGCTGCTTTGCGCCTTTGCGTGAAATGCCTTTGCTTTTTCACGGGATCAGTAACAGCTTCTTTTGTTACGGGTTGCCTCTAAGCGTGGCGCGGGCGCGCCCGTCCGTAAATCCAGCGAATCCCCTCAAGGGCAAATCCCAGCAGTGAGCCCCACATCAGATTGGTGAAGAACGACACCAGGCCCACCGAGGCGGCAATCAAGAGCTGCGGCCAGCGCGGGAGGAGGTCGCGCAGATAGGCACCGTGCTGGATTCCCACGTACACCAGGAACACTCCCAGGACGGCCAGGGGGATCAGGTGGAGCAAACCCACGGCGGCCCCCCCGAACAGAGCCAGCAGGATGCAAACGCCTCCGATAACGTAGCTCGATTTGGGTGTGCGCGCGCCGAAGCGATAGTGTGCCGTAATCCCACCCGAACCATGGCACAGCGGTGAGCCCTCGATCGCCGCGGTCAGCAGATTCACGATGCCGATGCTCAGGCAAAGAGCGCGTACGGTGACGCGTTTGGCCTGCTCGCCGTAAAGAATCCGCGCCGTGTTCTCCGTCGCTACGATGGAATTGCCGAAGGTCAGCGCGAATTGCGGCATGACCAGCAGAGGCAGGACTTTTTTGATCTCGCACCAGCGCGGATGGAGTAATTCCGGGGTCACGGGGCCAAAGCTAAGCGGCGGTAATTTGCCCCCATTCATCACCACGCCCAAAATGATTCCCAAGGTTAACAGGACGAGCGCCGCGGGGAAACGCCGCGAATCGCGCAACGCCAGCAATAATGCGCCTCCGATGAGAGCTATCAGCCACGGGGTAAGTTGACCGCCGGGAAGCGGCTGCCCGCCCCGCGATCCCATTACCAAGCGCAGTCCCTCGCGCGCCAGCACCAGACCCAACCCCAGTTGAATTCCGCGGACGATGGGCAGAGTGAAGATCTTAGCCAGCAGGCGGGCAAGATTGGTGACGCCTACCAGAAGGAGCAACCCTCCCATCAACAGACCGGCGCTGGCAACCTCCGAGGGCGAAAGCGACAGGGCGAGGGCAATGGCCGCCACCGCCTTGAGAGGTTGAACCGCCATGGGAATCTGGAAGTATCGTGCCGCGAGACAATAAGTAAGTCCTGCCGTCAGGAACAGAGCGGTGGGATTCATGTGATTCAAGGTGATCAGGGCAATGGCGATGGGAAAGAGCACGCCAACGTCACCAAAGGCTCCGGCCACATCCAGGCGCGTGAGCAAGGGAATCGGGAGATCGGAAGATCGGGAGATCGGGTGATCGGGGAATCGGTTGATCGGCTGATCGGTTGACCGGGTGAGCAATTCCTGATCACCAGGACTGCGAAGATTGGCCGATTGTTCTTTGTTCACCCGATCTCCCGATCATCGGATCTCCCGATCTCTCTGGGTTGTTCTTTGTTCAGCCGATCACCCGATCTCCAGATCTCCAGACCTCCAGATCTCCAGATCTCTGTGCACAAGCCCGCTCCCCACAAGTATAATCCCGCCGATGAACAAATTTCAGAGGTTGTTCTTCGGAACCATGTCTTGTTGGTTGCTTGCCACGGTTTCAGCCAACTGCGCCCAAGCGGCGACGGATATCGATTACCCGCGCGTGCCGCAAGCCTTGGTCCTGTCCGTAACGGGGAATCACTATCCCGGCATTGCGCGTGCGCTTTCGACTGTTGGATTCGAGGTGCGGGAAGTCTCCATCCAGGGTTACGGAGCATCCCAGGGCGGGCAATTTCCGCTGCTGATTATTCCCGAGAATGAAGGGCGGCAACTAAACCCTGCGCTTATTCAAACCATTCTCCACGACGTTGAAGGCGGGATGCCCCTGGTTCTGGATGGCCCCACGCCTTTGGCGGAAGCGTTGGGTGCGAAGGCCATCGCCACTCGCAGCGAAATCACCCGGTATCGTTGGGACCACTATGCCCATGACCCCGTACTCCTGCCGGGCCGGCTGACTTACCCACGCTTCCAGGCAGACCCTGCGCTCCAGGTGTTGGCTTTCGATCCGAAGCACAACGCCCCGCTCATTGTCTCGGGCAGCGGCGGGCAATGGCGGTTTATTTACAGCGCAATCCCGCTTGAGCCGCAGAAAGGGATGGTTTTCCAATACTTGCCTTTCCTGGCGCAGGCGATTGAGGATCAGTTGCACGTCGCCCCCTCGCTGGCCGCGGATAATCTCTGCGTTTATGTTGACGCCGGAGGCGACCCGACGAGTGACCCGGCGGCGGTGGTGGCACAACTGAAGAACTGGTCCGTCCGCGAGGTTCATCTGGCGGCGTTCTACGGTTCGAAAGCGTTTGAGGACTTCGTTCCGCGCTTTCTGGCCGCAGCTCATCAGGAAGGCATCGCTGTGTACGCATGGCTGGAATATCCCATGGTCAGCCGGGAGTTTTGGAACCAGCACCCGGAATGGCGCGAAGTGACGGGCAACGGTCATCCGGCCATCATGGATTGGCGATATCACATGGCGTTGGAGGATCCTGCCTGCTTCCAGGCGGTGGCTGAACTCACCCGGCGCCTGGTGCTGGACTACGATTGGGATGGTGTGGACTTTGCCGAATTATATTTTGAGGGTGATCCCGGGATTTTCAAGGATCCGGAAGACTACACGCCCATGCATCCCACGTTTCGGCAGATGTTCCAAAGGCGCTTCGGGGTGGACCCGCTCAAGATGTTTAATCCCGATGCCCCCGAGTACGGGCCGAAGAATCCCAAGTTGCGGAATGAGCTGCAAGATTATCGAGTTGAATTGATTACCCAGTTGACGCAAAAGTTCCTGGAAACTTTGGCGAGTTGCCAGACGCAAAAACCCTACCTACAAACCACGCTTACAGTCATTGACACGCTGCGCGATCCCAGCGTGACGGAGCGCTTTGGCGTTGATCCTGCCCGCCTCCTGGCGATGCAAAGGAGGTTCGGCTTCGGCGTTGAGATTGAAGATCCTTACACCGTGTGGAATTCCAGCCCTGACCGCTACCGGGCCATCGGCGAACACTATCGGCCGCTTGTTCTGCCGGGGACGCCATTTTCCCTGGATGTCAACGTGGTGGACAGAGAAGCGCCGGGACGTCCGCTCAATACGCCCCGCGGGCTGGAGCTTTATGAGTTGCTCGCCAATGTTGCCCCCAACGTGGATTTGATCACGCTCTATGCTTACAGCACCTTTTCGCCTGATGACATGCGGCTGGTCCCCTTCGTTCTGGGCGCGCAACAGATGACCGGTGGAATAGCGGATGATGGAACGGTCCACGCCCAGCGCCAGATCTTCTGGCGGACCGACACGCGAGACAGAACCGTTTACCTCGACGGCCAGGAATGGCCATGCCGGTCAGATTCGCAAGTGCTGATTCCCGCCGGCGTGCACAAAGTTTTGACGCGTCCGCAGGCTGACGGCGCCGGGCAGAACGCGTTACGCATCGAGAATCTTAGCGGCACAATCCTTAGGGCAGAGCAGTCTGGCGGGCATGTAAAGCTGACCTATGAATCTCGCGGGCGATGTTACGTCATGCTGAATCGAACTCCCGCCACAGTGCGGTGCGATGGCGCGCCAGGCGTCGGCAAAGTCTTGAGCAATGGTGGGCGTGTGTGTGTCGTGCTTCCGCAGGGGAAACATATTGTTGATTTGAATTAGCAACCGTAGCGCGATCTGTTCGGAAGGTCCGCCAGGGGTTCTACGCCTCGCTGGATTTCGTCGACCCTCGATGCAGCCACCACCCGGCGATCTCCTCCAGGCTCCGCTGTTTGGTTTCGGGAACCATCACCCAGCCAAAAATGAATGTGAGCCCGCACACACCGGCGAATATCCAGAACGCCGGGCCCGCCGAGCCGAAGGATTTTTCGAAATAGCTCATCAGGGGACCCAGGAACTGATTGGAGAGGTATGTTGAAACCCATACTGCCAGGGTTCCCACGGATTGGCCCTTGGCGCGGAGCCTGGT
The DNA here is from genome assembly GCA_003165615.1 of Acidobacteriota bacterium. The sequence continues at coordinate 7,356 of PLWR01000333.1, forward strand.
GGGAAATATTTCCGAGAGGATCAGCCACGCCAGGGGCGCCATGCTGGTCTGGTAGAACATATTGAACACGAATACGGTTACAACCGTATACGTCCCTGGCAGCCCCCAATAGAGGCAGAGCCCCAGGAGCACCTGGGTTACGGCCATGCCGGCGGAGCCCACCAAAAGCAGCGGCCTTCTGCCGACCACATCGACTAAGACGAGAGCTACAGTGGTAAAGACCAGCGACGAAACGTTGAGCAGGAATGTTTTGCCGATGGCCCCGCTTGCCCCCAGCGAGCCCGCCTTCTGAAAGATCAGCGGAGCGTAGAAATTAACCGCTGTGCCACCCGTCCAACCCTGAAGCAGGCATAGTCCTGTGCCCACGATCAAGGCGATGCGAATGCCCGGCAGAAACAACTCACGCAGGGTGCCGGTCTCCTCTTCGATGGTGTCGCGAATCGCCGCAATTTCCTTCTGCGCAATGGCCGGGCCCTCAATTCTTGACATGATCTTAATGGCTTCATCGTACCGTCCCTTCTGGGCCAGCCAGCGCGGACTTTGCGGAATGAAAATCAGGCCGAGCATGAGGGCCACGGTGGGGATGGCGGCACAGGCGAACATCAGCCGCCAGTTGCCGCTGAAGGATAAAAAGTAACTCACTCCGTACGACGACATGGCGCCAATAACGATGGCGAACTGATTCATGCCCACCAGGCGGCCGCGAATGGCGGCGGGGGAGATTTCCGCGATGTACATGGGGGAGACCACGGAAGCGAGTCCGATGGCAACCCCGGCCATGATGCGGAAGGCGTTGAACTGGGTCATGTTGCGCGGAAGAGCTGTGCCCACCGCGGCGATACCAAACAACAACGCCGCCAGGAAAAGGGTCTGCTTTCGCCCCCAGCGGTCACTGATGGGTCCGGCGACGAGAGGCGCGAAAATGCAGCCGATCTGCGCGCTGCCTATCGCGAATCCCACCTCCACGGGGGTAAGGCTGAACTGTTTCTGAAGAAAAATGATGGCGCCGGAAACCACTGCCAGATCGTAGCCAAACAGAAATCCCCCCGTGGCAGCAACCAGCGACACCAGAAGGACAAACGTCCTGTCGCCATGGTCGCTGGAACCGATATCCGCCATTGTGAGCCCTCCGGTAGTTCAGAGATGTTGCCCAATGGTTGTTGTGATGTTGAATGAAGGTCCGACGCACGTAACTCATGAATGCGATGCGTTGGAATCCGGCGCTAATCTTGCCAGAACGCTATGCAGTTAAGCAACATTATGTTTTAAGGCGATGCGAGGATCGTCCTCATGGTAGGACTGCTTATGACGCACTGGACGCGCGCCCGCGGTTTGTGCCAAACTTTCCGCGAATCCAAGTGCTTTGCACCAGGGCGTCAAAATTGAGGTTTGCCAGGAGCAGCGAAGATGGAGACATTTCGAGTAGGGCTCACACGTGATTTTCTGAATTCTTCCGGCCAAATTGCCATGGGGGATATCGGGCTTGATGCGCTGAAGAACACACCCGGCGTTTCCGTGGAATTTTTTCCGGAAAACCTGCCGGAGGTTTCTGCCGAACAGGCACGCCGCTATGATGCCATCATCTCCGGTGGTCCGCGCTACACCCCCCGCACCTTTGAGGGCTCCAGCCTGCCATTAAGCGTCGTGGCTCGAATGGGTGTTGGTTACGATATGGTGGACGTTGCGGCGTTGACCGAGCATGACGTCATCCTGACCATCACTCCGGACGGCGTGCGGCGGCCTATGGCGGGCGCCATCGTAACGCTCCTGCTGGCCCTTGCCCACGAGCTCCTGCCCAAGGATCGGCAGGTCCGCGAAAGAAAATGGAAGGAAAGGACCAACATCAAGACTACCGGCTTGACGGGAAGAGTCTTCGGCTCCGTGGGGTTGGGCAATATCGGGCTTGAGGTCCTGCGCATGATCAAGCCCTTCGAGATGGTTCATTTGGGCACCGACCCTTTTATGAAACCGGAAGCTGCTGCCGGCCTGGGAGTTGAGATTGTGGACCTGGAAACGCTGCTGCACCGCAGCGATTTTGTGAGCCTCCATTGCCCGCTCACGCCGGAAACGCGCGGGCTGATTGGTGAACGGGAGCTTTCCTGGCTGAAGCCCACCGCCTACTTCATCAATGCTTCGCGCGGGCCGATTGTGGACCAGGGGGCGCTTTACCGCGTGCTCAAGGATCACAAGATTCGCGGCGCGGCACTGGATGTGTTTGAGAAGGAGCCCATCGCGGATGATGACCCCCTGCTGGGGCTGGATAATGTGATCCTGACTCCCCACACGTTGTGTTGGACAGATCAATGCTTCCTGGGGATGGGGCAGTCGGCAATCGCCTCCGCGCTGGCGGTTCTGAGGGGCGAGATGCCACCCTATGTCGTGAATCGCGAGGTTCTGGAAAAAGCCGGGATGCGCGCCAAGCTTGACGCTAACCGGGCCCGATGGGCGAGTATTGCGAAGGGGGAATGATGAGTCAACCGGTCAGAATTGCTGTTGCTGGCCTGGGCCGAATGGGGGGCATCCATGCCCTGCATGTTTGTGAATTGGCCCGGGAAACCAAGGATTGCACCCTCACCGCGCTTTGTGATGCCGATCCGGAGCGGGCCAGGCGGCTCGCCGCCGAAATGGGTTGCGATGTTCCCATTTTTCGCTCCGTCGAAGAACTTGGCGATGCGCGGGTTGCGGACGCAACGGTGATTGTGACCCCGACCGACCACCACCGCGAGCACGCCGCCGCGCTGATTGCACGGGGGCAACGAGTCTTCCTGGAGAAGCCACTTACGGACTCGCTTGAATCGGATCTCGAATTCGCCGCCCAGCTTGACTCCACCCATCCCCACGCTCTCATGCTGGCATTCCAACGCCGGTTCGACCCGCCTCTCCTATACGCGCGGGAGCTGGTGAACCGCGGCGCCATCGGGCGGATCTTCAAGATTTATTCGGCCATGGAAGATTCTTTCCCCGCGCCCAATGGCTTCCAGAGCCCGGGCATCCTTCCTGACATGTCCATACACAACGTGGATGAGATCCTGTGGCTCACGGGGAAAATGCCCCATGCCGCGCTGATGATCGGCTCGCGTATTTACAGCCATCGCCTGACCACCTGCGTTGAGGATTTCGACGACGCTCAACTCTACCTCTGGTTCGAGGAGGAGTTGATGGCGGAGTTACAGGTGGGGCGCAACCACGTGGCTGGCTACCGGACGGAAACGATCATCTATGGCGAGGAGGGAGAGATTCAGGTCGGGTGCTTTCAGCAGAACCCGCTCGAGGTCGTGGTGAAGGCCTTCGGGCGGCGCGGCCGGACCGAACCCATCGCGCAGCGGAGTTTTGCCATGCGCGCGTACGGTCCATCGGTGCCCGAATTCGCCGGGCGCTTCGGCTCGGCGTACAAAGCCGAAGTGGCAGCGTTCGTCGAGTGTTGCCAGTCCAACCACCCGTTCCCGATTTCGCATTGGGACGGAGTGCGGGCGCAGCATGTGATCCGGGCCGGTATGCGGTCTGTAGTGAAACCGGAACCGGTAACACCCGTGCGGTGAACCTCATTTCTGGCCCTCTCCCTTGGGGAGAGGGGGGACCGCAAGGCGGGGGGTGAGGGGTCTCTTCAAGCAGGGGGAGCGCCGACCTGTTCTGAAGGTCCGCACACCACGCCCTCTAGGCATGGCTTTTCCGCCGCGCTATCCATCGGCCCGCGACCCCGCGTCAGTTCGGTGGTTAGGCTGTCAGGCCATGTTCTGCGCCGGGCCGCCCGCCTAGCCCCGCGCGACTGGGCAAGTGAAGCCGCCAGGCACAGCGCGAGGCGCAGTTTTCCATAAATCCCGAGCTTCCTTTTCATCCGGCGGCTCGCCAACCCCCCGCCAGCCCGCGCAGCGGGCGTAAGGTCGTAGCCCATAGCGCCAGGATGGTTTCTGCGGGCAACTGCAAGCCCGGCGGCTGACGGGCTGACACTTTCTTTGCGGCCACGCATATCTTAGTCGGCATGCGCTGACCTCAGGGTCAGCGCGGCAGGCACCAATTTCTCTTGCGTACTACACTGGGTGTCGAGGATTTGGATTACAATGTGGCGCACCTTGGAGACGAGCAAGCGGCAAGAAAAAGGCCGGGAAAGGGAATCATAGATGCCTCTTATTTCGATGAAGGAAATGCTGGAGAACGCACGCCTGGGCGGATACGCCGCGTGCTATTGCGAATCATGGAATTTGGAATCGTTGCAGGCGGTGGTGGAAGCCGCAGAAGCGGAGAAATCGCCGATCATCGCGGGGTTCAACGGCGGCTTTCTGCTGCGGTCAGGGCAAAAGACGTTGGAGCAACTGGGTTACTACGCCTCTCTGCGTGCAGCCCTGAGCCGGGCCAAGATTCCTGTGACGTTTCTCTTGAATGAGTCGGACAGCCTCGAGCAAATCGAGCAGGCCATCGATTTGGGCTTCGATGCCGTCATGCCGGAGAACGAAGATCTGCCGAAGGACGATTACATGCGCCTGGTCAAACAAGTTGTGGAGAAGGCGCACGCCAAAGGAGTCTCAGTTGAGGCACAGGTTGGGCACCTGGCGGATGCGTCGGGAGGAACCGAGGCCGAGCCCACAGATCCGGAGGCAGCGCGAGCCTTTGTGAGCGCGACGCAGATTGACGCTCTCGGCGTCGCCGTGGGGAATGTCCATATTCTCACCTCGGGAAAGAAGAGCCTTGACCTCAGCGCACTGGCAAAAATCCGAACCGCGGTGGAGATTCCCCTGGTGCTGCACGGAGGCACGGGAATCCCCCTTGAACTCGCCCCGCGGTGCATTCAGCTCGGCGTGGCCAAAGTGAACTTCGGAACCGGGCTCAAACAAGCCTACCTTGCCGCGACCCGAGATAACCTGGCCCACTATAAAGAGCCGATGAGCCCGCACCCATTCCTGGGAATGGGCGGCGAACACGATATCCTCATTGCCGGGCGGGAAGCGGTGAAGACGGAGGTGATGAAGTTGCTGCGGGCGTATGGCTCGGCGGGTAAGGCGTGAAGCGCCGTAGACCTTCAATGACGGACGACCGTTCATCGAACCAATTCGGATGGGGGGCAAGGCTGAGGTAGAATCTTGGCCGGGTCCAATGCCGTTCAATGCGAAATCGCTTGAGAAGGAGAAAAGTGTGATCACTCAACAACATTACCAAAAGACGGTTGAGAAGACCGTCGAGCTGCTGGAGAAAGCTGGGATCGTCATTACGCCTGAGGAGAAGGGGCGAATTGAGGTGGCGGATTTTGGGCTGAACGAGCTGGAGAAGACGGGGCTTGAAATCATCACTTACGTGAACACGGAGCGGGTGTGCGCGAAGGAAATCATGATGTTTCCTCATCAGACCTGCCCCGAGCATCTGCATCCGCCGGTGAGCGGCCAATTGGGTAAGGAAGAAACCTTCCGTTGCCGCTGGGGCACTGTTTACCTTTATATTCCCGGGCCCGCCGCCGCGTCGCCCGCCTGCCAGCCGCCCGCAGGTTCGGAGGCTTATTACAAGGTGCAGCACGAAGTTGTTTTGCGCCCGGGGGATCAGTACACCCTCATGCCCGGCACCTGGCATTGGTTTCAAGCCGGACCCGAGGGAGCGGTGGTCTCCGAGTTCTCCACCCGCAGCACCGATGAGGCCGACGTCTTCAGCGATCCGCGCATCGCTCGGGCTCCGGAAGTTGCCGCGGAGTAAATTCCGGCATAGCCCTTTCGGTGGAAACCCCTGCGGCTTCGCGAGGCACATACTGCTATGAACTCACAAAAAATGAAGCCGGTGCTCACAGTGTTGGCGGGATGTTGCATTTACCTTTGCATCCAGGCCAACCGGGCGCAAGCATGGCCCGGACAGAATCCTCCGCCCCCAGCCCCCCCGCCGCCGCAACAGACTCTCTGGCTCATTCCCCACACGCACTGGGAAGGCGCGGTATTCAAGACTCGCGAAGAGTATCTTGAAATCGGGCTTCCCCACATTCTCACCGCGCTAACCCTTTTGCGCGCCCATCCCGAGTACCGGTTTGTTCTGGACCAGGTGGCGTACGTTCGACCATTCCTCGAGAGATATCCGGAGCAGGCCGCGGCGTTTCGCCAATATGTGACGGAGGGACGGCTTCAGATCGTCTGCGGAAATGACGTCATGCTGGACGTCAACATGCCCAGCGGCGAATCGTGGGTGCGGCAGGTACTTTACGGTAAGGGCTATTACCGCGACAAGCTGGGCGTGGACGTCACCGTGGGCTGGGGACTCGACACCTTTGGCCACCACGCGCAAATGCCGCAGCTATTGAAACTGGGAGGATACCACTCCTATTGGTTCCAGCGCGGCGTTCCGGGAGATGCAACCCCTTCTGAATTTGAGTGGCAAGGCTTGGATGGCACTAGAATCCCCGCTTTCTGGCTGCCGCTTTCCTATGGATTGTTCATGCCCGCGCCCAAAGATCCCTACACCTTTGCGCACTATGCCCAGGGGGAATGGGATGCTCTGGGCCGTTATTCACGCTGGAATGATCGTGTGGCCCTGGTGGGCGCGGATGTCAGCGAGCCGGAGGAGGCACTTCCGGGTTTGGTGAAGGGATTCAATGATAGCAGGGGGGCGCCGTTTCAACTGCGTTTCGGCGTGCCGTCGGATTACGCGGCGGCGGTGGCACAGCGCCTGAATCAGCCCGTGATATCCGGCGAATTGAACCCGGTGTTTCAGGGAGTCTACAGCACACGCATTGAGTTGAAGCAATGGGTGCGGCGCCTTGAAGACGTACTGACCAACGCGGAAAAGCTCACCGCGATGGCGGGCGCGGTGGGCGCGGCATCGAGTTGGTTTGACTCCATGAAGGCCTGGGAACCCGTGCTGTTCAATCAGGCGCATGACCTGATGTCGGGAACAATGGTGGACAAGGTCTACAACGAGACCATTCGCGGATATGAATTCTCCCAAGACCTTGGTAACGAGCAGGGTGACGCCGAAATAAACGCTATCGCGGCCCGCATGGACACGCGCATGGACGGCATTCCGGTCGTGGTTTTCAACACCCTGGGTTGGGCGCGGACCGACATCGCGCAAGTTGAGGTTGGCTCGATCGGACCTGATGTTCATGGATTTCAAATGCGTGATTCTTCCGGCGCCGATGTGCCGGTGCAATATCTTGAAACGCAACATTACGACGATGGGAGTATTAAGGATGCGAAGGTCGCCTTCCTCGCCCATGACGTGCCCGCTTTCGGCTATGCCGTGTATCAAATTGCTCCGTCGGAATCAGGGTCATCTGGTGGCAAGAAGCAGGATGCCAGCCCTACTCCCGCATCCTCCTGGCACCAGGACACGGGTTCGATTGAAAATGAATACTATCGCTTGACCTTTGATCTTTGGACAGGAGCGATGAAGGAGTTGTACGACAAGGTTGCCCATTGGGATGTGCTGGGCGGGCGACCGGGTAACATCGTGGCGCGTGAGCCGGATGGTGGTGACCTCTGGGAGCTCTATGGAACCCTGAATGGTGGCCGGCTTACGGCGATGACCCGCAAGTCGGGTATTCCGGCCGGCCCGCAGGTGCGTTTCAGCGATGAGCAGGTAGGCGGCAGCGGGTTAACGTCGTCGGGGGCGGTCTTGTCCCAATTCAGCCTGTCCCATCCCTTTGGCGAGGGAAGCTTTGCCACCACCGTGCGCATCTATCCCGGAATGCGTCGCATCGACATTCAAACGCGGTTGGTAAACAACGATAAGTTTGTTCGCTACCGCCTGCTGATGCCCACCTCCATTGCCAACGGCCGGCGGTTTGACGAGATTCCCTTCGGAGCCATCGAGCGGCCGCAGGAGCAGGAGTTTCCCGCACAGAATTGGGTGGATTACGGCGATGGCAGCAAAGGAATTGCGTTACTGAACCGCGGCCTGCCGGGCAACAACGTAGCTGGCGGGACTTTGATGCTCTCGTTGCTGCGCTCAGCGCGGATTTCAGCTTACCCGTTCATTGGGGGATTCGAGCCGGGAGTGTCATCTGACCTGGGCCTGGAGCTCGGGGTCGAGAGGACCTCTGATTACGCCCTTGTCCCTCATGCCGGAGACTGGCGCGACGCCGAGGTGTACAAGGCCGGAGATGAGTTCAATCATCCCCTGTTGGCGCGCAAAGTGAGCGTGCACGGGGGGGGATTGCCCCGGCGTTGGGGGTTGCTGGAAGTTTCCGCGCCCAATGTTGTGGCCTCGGCGTTGATGCCGGGCGGCGAGGGCAGCGTCATGCTGAGGATTTACGAGGCGTCCGGGAGGCCCGCGAACGGGGTCGAGATCAAAGTCCATGTTCCGGTCAGCAGCGCTTCTGAGACCAACCTGTTGGGGGATGAAATCCGGCCATTGCCCGCTTCCCAGGATACTTTGCATCTTGACCTGCGTCCCTGCGAAATCAAGACGCTGAAGCTGAAGTTGCATCCACCTGAGGCAAGCAAGTAGGTCCAGCGCCGGATTCCCCCTCCCTGAATTGTCATACGGCCGTGGCGCATCACTGGGGCCTGCTGCAACAAGGCAATGGCGCGGTCATCAGGCGAACAAAATAGAGCAACCTGCGCAGGCGTGTGTTATAAAATCCGCGCTTGTCTTGTCCATTCCGTATAAGGAGATAACCAACATGGCATCCGCTTCTGAAATGGCGAGGACCAACCAGGCTGACGTCCTGAAGATGATGCAAACTCTTTCCAACTGGGGACGGTGGGGGAAGGATGACCAGTTGGGAGCGCTCAATCTCATTACGCCGGAAAAGAGAAAGGAGGCTGCCGCACTGGTCAAGGAGGGGCTGTCCATTTCTCTTGCGCGCAATGCCGTCAAGGTCAGAGTTGGCCCATCGGCTCCCTTCGAACATCGCATGGTGCAAACGGGTTTGACCCCGGGGTCAGAATGGTCCGGCGACGTGTATAGCGTGCAATTTCACGGCTTCACGCATACCCACGTAGACGCCCTCTGCCACATCTTCCACCAGGGCCATATGTACAACGGCTATTGCCAGGAGGAGGTGACGGAAAAGGGGGCGGCGAAGCTCTCCGTGCTCGCGATGAAAGACGGAATTCTTACCCGTGGAGTCCTGATGGATTTTCCCCGCCTCTTCGGGGTGAACTATTTGAAGGGCGATCGCCCCATCTACCCGGAAGACATTGAGGCATGGCAAAAGAAAACGGGAGTGGCCGTGGGAAGCGGCGATGCGGTGATCATTCGCACCGGACGTTGGGCGCGCTGGGAGGCCGAAGGCGAGTGGGATATTGAAAAAGACTCGGCAGGCGTACACGTCTCCTGCATGCCCTGGTTCCGGGAAAAGGATGTGGCGCTGCTGGGAAGCGATCTCGCCATGGACGTGATGCCCTCGCGGGTGGAGGGAATCCCCATGCCCGTCCACCTCGTGACCATCGTGGCCATGGGTGTGCCCATCCTCGACGTTTGCGATTTGGAACCCCTCAGCAAAGCCACCGCGAGCCGCAATCGCTGTGACTTCCTCTTGACGATGGCTCCGCTCGCGGTCGAGGGCGGAACGGGCTCGCCGATCAACGCGACCGCTACTTTTTAAGGCCACGTTTCAGGACAGCTCCAGCGGGAAGCGATTCTCGCTGAACGCCTGAATCAGGCTATGCCGGAGCAGGGAGCAGGCATTCCTATTTTACGTGGGTTGCCAGGAGCACGCCGCCGACCATCACCGCTGCCCCGAAGATGTTCATCAAGGACACGCGCTGGGTGGGGGAGCCGAGCCATCCAAAGTGTGACAGGATCATTCCGCCCAGAACCTGGCCGGCAATCAAGGTAATGAAGACGCTTTGCGCGCCCACCCGGGGGATGATCCACGCAATTGCAAACACCAGGCAAGCACCCAGTACGCCGGCAGTGAACAGAGCGGGATGAACGTCCTTAAGTCTGTTCAGGGCTCCGGAACGCCAGCCGGTGGCGCCGATGATGATGGCGGTAAGCGCCCCGATGCACCAGAACAAGCCATTGGCAACCCGGGGATTACCCATCGCGCTGCCGACCTTGCCGTTCATGGCCAAATGAACGGCGAGCACTACTCCCAGAAAAATCGTAATGGCGTAGTCGGAAGCCCTCATGGCTTTCCTCCTTGCTTGCCGGGGTGCGAATGTTTCACACCTCTGATAAGTCGATGACGATACTTCCCAACCTCGGAGGCGCAGAGCCTCCAAACCAGCGCTACTCCTCGCCCGTAACCATCGGATCAGCGCCTCCTGCCTAGCCTTTGGGCACGAAGGCAACTGCTCTTACCCAGGCCCCGTCGCCCTCTTTCAGGTTGATGGGAAGGGCCATGACATAAACTTCCTTCCCCACAATCTTGTCCAGGTTCGTCAACAATTCCAAAATGATGGGATATTCCTTCAGGTTGTCAAACACCCTCGGGTGGTCGACAAGAGTGGGGTCTGTCGAGGGCACGTCCATGCCTACGATGGAGAGCTTGTGCGCCAGGATCCAATCAACGCCATCCTCGGAAAAGTGCGGATGCTTCAAATCGAAGTAGACAGGATCGAAGGGTTTGGTATAACGGTCCCAGCCGGTGTGAATCAGAATGCCGTCACCATCGGCAACGCCCCGCTTTTCAAAATCCGCGGCCGTGAACAAATCTCCCAGCTTCTTTTCGGTGAAATCCAGAACCTTGCACCAGCCGTAGTACCGGGATAGCGGGATTCCATCCAGCTTATCGCCCTGGTAGTTGAAGTGATAGGGCGCATCCGTGTGCGTGCCCTGGTGTCCCGACATGCTGAATAACTTCATATTGGTAGGTTCGCGCGTGCCGTGAACGCGGTTCAGGACCAGCCAGTTGCGGATGATACACCGGGGTTCCCCGCTCCAAATGGGCATGTCGTCGAAGACGGGGAGCGACAGGTCCACCATCGTCATATTTGCGAAAGGGTCAGTTTTCATGTGTGAATCCTCCTGTTAAGAAGTGTAATCAGACCTGTTCTGTAGGTCCGCGGATTTTCCTTGCCCATCGGGTACGAGCCGCGGACCTACAGAACAGGTCGCGCTACACCCGCTTCAGGTTCGATCGGCGGCGGCTGGCGGCGAGGGCCATTCCACCCCCAGCGAGTGGGCGGACTTCACAATGGCATCCCACGTCGCATCGTCGAGAGGAATTCCGTTCTGCTTCCGGGCGCTGGCGGTGCGGGACTCCGGTTCGCCCGGCATGAGCACTTCCTCGAAACCCTCGGCGGGTTGGCTCGATTTCACGTAACTGCGCATCTCCTCGATGAGTTCGTAGAAATGCTCCCCGGGCATGAAAGCAGAGGCGTCAATCACGATGAAGCCCACGCCATTGCCGGGCTGATCGACGGTGATGTTGAGTCCGGCAAGGGCCCCTCCCATCACCTCGACAAGCAGAGAGAGGGCAAACCCCCGGTAACCACTTTCTCTGCCAAACGGGAGAATCGCTCCCATGGGCGGGCCGTAAAAACTGGCGGGGTCGGTGCTGGGCTTTCCCTGAGCATCCACAATCCACCCTTCGGGCAGCGCCTTTTTGCGATCGCGGTAAACTCGAATTTTCCCCTCAGGCGAAGAGGCCGTGGAAAAATCCGCCACGATGGGTTCGCCAGCGCCCGCTGGGAAGGCGAAGGAAATGGGATTGGTCGCCAGACGCGGTTCACGCCCTCCCCACGGAAGCACAAAGTGGCCGTGGATGGGAGAGTTGCAAAAGCCCAGGGCAAGGAATCCCTGGCGGGCGGCGAACTCCGTATAAGCGCCCAGGCGTCCGATATGGCCGCAGCGTTGGGCCACCACGCAGGCAGTGTGGTGCTCGCGCGCCTTGGCCACTGCCACTTCCATGGCCCGCATGGCGCCCACCTGGCCAAAGTTCCATCCGCAATCCACCGCTGCCGTGGTCTCCGTTTCCTTCGCCACCACCACCCGCGCCGCGGGCTTAATCTCCCCCTTCCGGATTTCATTCACGTATTGCGGAATCCGGATCAAGCCGTGGGAATCGACTCCCAGGAGGTTCGCGTCCACCAAGTGGTCCGCCACAATGGCGGCGTCTGCCGAGGGGGAACCGCCGGCTTCAAAAACCTTCTGGGTGAATTTCCGTAATTCGTTCTCAGGGTATACGGGCATATCGATGAGGCCTCGCTTCCAGGCAATAGCCAGGATTTCTAATCACGGATCAGGAAGGGCGCGGCTTTAGAGCTTGCGGAAAAACGCCCCAAGGCTGTCATCCTGAGCGAAGCGAAGGACCCCTGTATTTGAATTTTCAAGCAAATAC
>PLWR01000519.1 GCA_003165615.1 Acidobacteriota bacterium
TTCGCCAGCACAAGACTGCATTTCGCTTACGAGTCATGGCCCTCGACGCTCCGTGATGATAAAGAGATTTCCCAGAATGGTCTTGCTTGAGACTTTGAAGACACGTTGGTTTTGGCGCACTGCCCGTCAGCATTGCGCTGCTCATTTCACGCCGGTTTAAGCTGGAGAAAAGTGTGAAGGGAATTTCCTTTGCGGTGCTGAATGGAGTTCTTTCCGGTGTCGGTGGCCTCGCGCTTTTTGCCGCCATGAAAAGGCTGCAATCATATCTCCGTTCACCGCCTTATACCCCCTAGTGGTGGTTCTGCTGGTCCGCTTCATTTTACGCGGATCCATTACTCTGCTCCAACCCGGGGGAGTTCTATGCGCATTAATCGCGGTCGCGCTTCTGTCAACTGAGCCGCAGCAGGAAGTCCCCCTTGATACGAGTGGGCAGCTCCTAGATTCCGAGAGGGAGATTAGCTAAATGCCTGACCTCATTTCGCGAGAGCGCCTAGGACGGGCGCTACGTCACCAACCAACCGATTATGTCCCTTGTTGTTTTATGAGTTTTACGGCGTTACGCCGCCGCTGCCAGGAAAACATGTACGAGTTGGTAAAAGCCGAGCAAGCGATGGGTCTGGATTCTTTTCTCTTTGTTCCCACCTTGTCACGCCCCCAGCGACCGGAGCACCCCGAACTGCGAGGGTTACCAGTACGGTTTCATCCCGCCGTGGGGATGCGGGAACGGCGGGAAGAGGTACCCGGCCAGCCTGCCATCCTTCACAAGGAGTACTCCACGCCAGCGGGCAAGCTCCGGACCAGCGTACGCCTCTCTGATGACTGGCCACATGGCGATCACATCCCTTTCATGGATGATTACCAGGTGCCGCGCGCCGTCAAGCCCCTGCTCACCGGCGAGGCGGCGGAGCTGGAAGCTTTGCAGTACTTGTTGATGCCGCCGCAACCCGATGACGTCGCTCAGTTCCAGGCCGAAGCCGAGCGCGCCCATGCCTTTGCCCGCGAGCAAGGCGTGCTCCTCGCGGGCGGTTGGGGAGTCGGCGTGGATATGGCGGACTGGCTTTGCGGGTTTGAGAGCTTAATGCTGCTTGAAAACGACCAGCCGGCGTTTGTCGAGAGGCTTCTGGAAATGATCCATGTCTGGAATCAGCAACGCATGGCCGTGGTGCTTTCGGGCAGGGTCGATCTTTACATTTACCGGGCATGGTATGAGGGCTGTGATTTCGTGAACCCCAAATTCTACCGGAAGGTGATCGTTCCGCGGCTCAAGAGTGACGCTGCCCTCGCGCACAAACACGGCGCGCTGTTTGGCTACATCTGCTCCAGCGGCATAGTCCCGCTTCTCGACGATTTTATGGAAGCCGGAATTGATGTCCTCATCGGAATTGATCCCGTTCAAGGCACCAATACCGACATGGAGGCGATCAGGAAGAAAACCGCAGGGAGGATCGCGTTGTGGGGTGGGGTTTCGGGAGCAGTCACGGTGGAGATGGGCAAAGAGGAAGAAATTCGCGCCGCCGTCCGGCATGCCATTGAGACACTGGGGCCGGAGGGCTTCATTCTTTCGCCAGTCGATAACATCACCGTGGATGCACCCCAGACGTGGCATAACCTTGAGGTATTCATCGATGAATGGAAGCGGAGTCGAGGCGTGAGATGGCCCGACTTCGCCCGCGTGTAGGTGTAGCTGCATAGCAGGTAGCGACAATCGGGACCGTCGAGCGGTATCAGTCCAAGCTAAGGTGATTGGATGCGAAATAATCGGTCTGCACTCTTTCGGGGAAGGCTGTCCTTCGCAAAACTAGATCGGATTCCTAGACTGCCTCGATCTTGAGTTACACGACGTTTCTTGACAATGTTAGCGTTGCGCCTAACCTATTGAAATTGCAGCTGCATGAGTTTTGGCGAGGGATGCCCTCATGTTACTGTCGACCTAGGAGGCAGCGCGCAATCACGCGGCAATGCTTGAGGTGTGGCGCGACCCCGGCTGCCGTCTTCTGCACAAGAAGGTCCTTAACCGCTGCACGCGCGGGAAGTCCCAGCTCGGCTGATAGGAAGGAGTGATCTATGGCACCCGCAGATTTCACATCTCATAACGAGGAGGCCCAGGCCGTATGGGCTGCTTATCGGGCGGCCCGTCCTTTGCGTGTGCCGGTGACCCTGTGTGCTGACACGCGTTTCTTCATTTTGAACGACGAGCTCAATCCGGGCGAACGAGTATCCTTCCAAGAATACTCGGAAGATCCGCTTGTAATGATGGACTTCCAACTGCGAGCCGCCGAGTGGCGGGCCCAGCATATTGCTCCTCACTGCGACGACCCCGCCGGCCTGCCCGAGAGATTCGCCGTCACCGTGGACATGCAACGCTACTTCGATGCGGGTTTCTTTGGAGCATCAGTGGAATTCCATACTGGCCAGACTCCTGATGCCCGACCGATCCTGGCGGGCAAGAACAAAAACTGGCTCTTCGATCGGGGACTCCCCGACCCACTTAGGGGTGGCATTTTTGCCAAGGCCCATCGCTTCCATGAGGCAATGGTCATGCGCCTACAGGCCGGTTTCACCTACCGGGGACGCCCGGTGGAGTTCGACCCTTTCGCGCCCTTATCGTCTCTGTTGGGCACCGACGGCCCACTGACCGTAGCAACTAACCTGCGAGGTACTGAGTTGTATTCAGATTTCTACACCGATCCGGCCTACGTGCACGAATTGCTGGAGTTCATCACGGAAGGCACGATTGCCCGAATTCGCGCCCAGCGGAGTTTCTTTGGCCTCCCCGAGGTATCCGAAACTTGGGCTTACGCAGACGATGCTGTGCAGATGCTTTCCACCGAAATGGTGCGCGAGTTCGTCATCCCAGTTCATCGTAAGCTGAAAGAAGCTTTGACCACGGCCAGCCGCATCTCGATCCACCTTTGCGGAAATTCCACCCGGCACTTCAAGCTGTTACGCGATGAACTGGGCACTTATAGCTTCGACACCGGATTCCCGGTTGACTTTACTTGGCTGAGGAGGGAATTGGGGCCGGAAGTGGAAATCCTCGGCGGCCCGCGAGTAACCCTGCTGCATGACGGGACGCCGGAAGATGTTGTCGCTGAGACACGCCGCATCCTGCGTTCCGGGATCATGGAGGGTGGTCACTTCATCTTGCGCGAAGCTAATGATCTGGCCCCTGGCACGCCACTCGATAACCTGGCGACCATGTACTATACCGCGCGCATGGACGGTCGATATTCCTGATGCGCAAGCGCGGCCAATGCCGTGCGACCGAGCGATCGGCGACCGGAAGTGGATTGAAGAATGCGGCGGGCGAAGGCAGGAGGAACGAGAAAGGCAGCCAGACGAGCAAGGACAATGAGGTGGATTAGTTCGCTTCGCGGGAAACCCGTACATCACCGTCCGAGGATACTGGTGGCCCGGATCAACCCGACGGGCGTGACGAGGGGTCCACTCGGTCGTTACCCTTGCCTCGCATCTGCGCAGGAGGTGTCTTCGTGATAGCTGCATGCAGAAAAAACCGTACATGCAGTTTGAGCGGAGGACGGAGGCTAGCGCGTCAGCATGCCTCCCCCGACTCGACACCGATGCATCATTCGAACAACGGCGGGAAACCGTTCGCGGAGAGTGAGGAGGGAATACCGCTGATCAAGGAGAACACCCATCAATCCGGCACGTACCCGACGCAGAGGGGGCTCGCGTGTCCCAGGGATTGGTGTATGCGCGGCAAGCAGAGCATCGGCTGGCCGCCAAGTATCCGAGATCAGAGCTGTATGCGTTAATGAGCGCCCGTACGGGCCTGTGCAGGGGTACCAAGCATGTGGTATCCCAACAACGGTCGGCTAATAGAATGGAAGCATGGAGGCATTATGACTGAACAAATGGAGGCATTATGACTAAGAAATCTAACCGTCGCAAATTCCTCACCAATGTGGGATTAGGACTCGGAGCAACAAAACTGCTTGTGGGATCGGACGCTTTCAAGGGGAGCGCTATGGAAGGTGCTGGGCGAGGGCCGGCTATCCTGAGGTTGCCTGGGAACACCCTGGAGCCACATTTGGACGCGAACCAGTTCCCCTGGTCCATTCCTAGCTGCGCGTGGAGGCATTCGTTCGGAGACACTCCACTGACCGATTTGGGGCAGGACCCACTGACCGATTGGGGGCAGGAGAACCCAAGCATACTCAATACCAAAACACGAACCAAGAAGGGCATGCCGCTGGGGGGGATCGGCGCGGGTAATTTCATGTATAACGTCTCGGGCTCTTTCGGCCCTTGGAATATGAAACCCGGCCGTTACGAAGAGCGCTTCCTTTCCCAGGCGGCCTTTCACATCAGGGAAGAAGTGCGGGGCAAAGAAGTGAAAGTTCGCACGCTCGCCACTGCCGATGTGATGCCCGCCTGGAAGGGGCTGAACGAGGGAGACGGGGATTACTACGCGTTGTTTCCCAGAGGATGGGTTACTTACAAGGTGTTTGACACCGAAGTCGCTCTGCAATTCTACAGTCCCATCATCAAAGACAATTATCGGGAAACGTCCCTGCCCGTGGCCTTATTCATGATAAAGGTTAATAACCCGTTGCAGGTCCCAGCCAAGGTCTCGGTGATGTTCACATTTCCCAACGCTCCCTATACTGGACCGCAAGGGATGCGCGAGGGGGGGGAGGATACCCTCGGCGGATCCCATCCCCCCAGCCTTGAGGAGAGCCGGAGCGGGTTGATAAACGAAGTGGCTCGGGACGCGGGGGGGGAGGTTACGGCCATCGTGATGAAAGCCGACCATCCCTCCAATCCCCCGGGGACTCAGGACTCCGCGTGGTGCATTGCCACTCAGGGCAAGGCCACTTACGTGACCGCCTGGGACGGAGCGGGTGATGGCTCTGATATCTGGAGCGCATTCGCGGCGCAAGGAACACTGAGCGACTCTGCCCTGAGCGCAAACACCCAACTTCCCTCGGGGGCGCTCGCGGTGGAGGTGGAAATTGCTCCCCACGGGGAAGTTTCCATACCCTTTGTCCTTTCCTGGTTTTTCCCCCAGGTCCAGTTCGGAGATAAGACACGCTGGTGGCGGCGGTATACGGAGTATTTCCCACCCAAACAGGGTCAAGCGTTTGAGATTGCGAAGGAAGCCCTGCTCCAGTACGAGAACTGGCTAAAAGCGATTGAATCATGGACCGGGCCTATCATTAACAATCCTGTCTATCCTGAATGGCTGAAACAAGCTGGGCTGAATGAGCTCTACTACAGCACGTTCGGCTCCTTCTGGGAAAATGGATGTATCAGCAAGCCCAAGAAATTCGGCAACCGGCCCGGACAACACCTAGAATTTGTCGTAGAGTGCGCGGAGTATCGTGATGCCGAATGCCTGGACGTCCGCCATCATTATTGCCGCACGAACCGTGACCTCTGGCCAGAGATCGAGCGTGCCATTCTTCTGGTATTTGCGGATTGCATCATGGACACACCGGACGGCAGCGCGCCCTGTGACTTGGGATCGCCGGACGAGGATCCGTTCTTCAAGTACGACTATTATGCTCAGTTTTACAATCCTCCCCTCGGCATCGTGGGCCGAACCACGGTTCCCTGGGGAGAATTCTCACCCAAGTTCATGCAGCAAACTTATGCCTACTGGCACAAAACCAGGGATCGCAAATTCCTGGATGAGGTTTGGCCGTCCCTTGTTCGGAGTTTCCGCTACCAGAAGACCACCGATACGGATGACGACGGTATCACCGAAATGCAGAGTGATGAGTATAAGAATAACAAACTTTTCAATGCCACGTTATGGATTGGAGCACTCGAAGGGCTGAAGGTCATGGCCGAGTTCCGGCGCGACGAGTCCTTTCTGAGTGAAGTGACGGCGGAACTGCATAAAGCCCGAGCCAGCAGCGAAAGGGAGTTCTGGAACCCCGGCCTCGGCTACTACCAGTACAACGAGCGGAACACGGATATCGAGGCCGATGCGATGCTGGGCGAGCGCTATGTCGACGTGACGGGCCTCCCCCCAGTGCTCTCTCCTGACCGCATGACCTCTCACTACCGCCAACTCTTTCGAAGATCCGTCAAACCCCTTATGGATTTGGACGGAGATGGGATCGGCGACCTTGGAGTGGCGAACGTCCTCCACTCCGATTCAACCCCCGGCGTTGGGGATAACGGTTTAGGGTTTGCGCATGAATTCGAGGTATGGACGGGAGTAAGTTATGCCGCCGCCGCAAATCTGTACCATTGGGGAAAGGATACTCACGACGGCGCCATGCAGGCCGACGCGCTGCTGATCGGTTGGGGTGTGTACCACCAGTCATGGATCAACGAGAAAACGGCATACTGGTTCTGCACGCCCGAAGCCTGGCGCCTCGAGGGTCCCGAGAGGTGGCGGGCCTTGATGTATTCGCGCCCGCGGGCGATATGGGAACTGCTAATGGAGGTGCACGATCCGTACAAGTAATGCATTTCTGCATCGAGGGGGAAGGGAGCGCAAGGTATGTGCCCCCCCAAGCGCGGCCTCACTCTGCCCCTCGATGCCGCAGCCCAAACGTCGTGAAGGATGGTTTTCGGGGACGCTCCCTGTACCTGGTTGCAGGGTAAGTTCGGCGAGGGATTGGATGGAACGGTTGGCCAGACCGGGGAGGGTGTCAGCCAGGTAGCGGCGGATGGGGATATTGAATCGGCGGCAGCTTTCGACCACCGAGAAGATGGCCGCTATCTTCGGCCCAGTCTTCTTGCTGCCTAGGTGCAGCCAGTTCTTTCTTCATACGCAACAATTACATTGATGCCACAAATTTCTTTTCCACTACGAAGGATACCCTTCACCAGGATCAGTTTGGCGGAACCCTGGGCGGAAAGATTCCCAGAGATAAGCTCTTCTTCGGCGGCTATCAATATCTGCTGTCCCACCAAAGCCAGTCAGATGACACAGCAATTGTTCCCACTCAGGCGAACCTGAATGGCGACTTTTCCGTCACCGACGGACCCAGTTGCGGCAATAACGTCCAGCTCTTGAACCCGCTCACTGGGGCTGTACTGTCTGACAATCAGATAAGCACATCCTACTTTGATCAAGGCGCTCTGGCTTTGGCAAAATACATTCCTACGATCACGAATCCTTGCGGTATCGTGTCTTATGCGATTCCGAACGTAGTGGGTGAGAATCAAATTATCACCCGCGTAGACGGAACGTTAAATCAGAAGAATAGTTTTTGCGGAAGGTATTTTCTGGACGGGTATACTGATCCCGCGTACTACTCTCCAACAAACATTCTAGTCGGCAACAGCACCGGAAGCTATAAGCGTGTACAAAGTTTGACCCTTGCCGACACATGTGTGTTCAATTCAAAGACGGTGAACACGTTTCACGCTACGGGGACAAGACGGCGCATCAACCGCGGGACAGCATCTGATGGAATCAATGCACTTCTCCGATATATACGCCGAACGGCCGCAGCGTGATGTGGTCGAGCGCCTTCGGGTCTGGTCCGCCTGGTGTCTTCAGCATCGTCTTCATCGGCTCCGCCCGCAATCCGGCGCCGGCGCTTTCCAGATTCACTGTCTGGGGCTCAGCTGTAAAGTTCACGCTAACCACCACCTGCGGCTCGCCTGGCGCCTGCCGCAACCAGCTCAAAACCTTGGTGTTCTCCGTGTCGAGCATGATGTTGGCGCCGCTCGCGAAGGCGGGGACGGTCTTTTTCAGCCGGATCAACGCCTTGTACCAGGCCAGCAGAGAGTCTGGATCGTGTTCCTCCGCCCGAACGGTCACTGTCGCCGCGCTCGGCGGCACCGGGAGCCATGGCGTGCCGGCGGTAAAGCCGGCGTTGGTACTCCCGTTCCACTGCATCGGCGTGCGCTCGC
>PLWR01000129.1 GCA_003165615.1 Acidobacteriota bacterium
GGAAATTCATGAATAATGCGGGCTAAGGGCGGGGCTTGTAGGTAAAGTCGACGATACCGTCACGGTAGTCGATGTGGATCTCCAGTAAGTCAAGCGTAGCAAACCCCAGAATTCCGGAGATTTCCGTGCCATCTCCATTACTCAGGTGGGAGAGGTCGAAAGTGGTCACGTCTTGATTCTCCTGCCGGAGATGACCAAACTCAAGTTGCGCCTTATCCGCCCTGTAGACCTGCGCCACCGAACCGCTTAGGCCGTGCACGTACATCTGCGGATTCTCGTGAACTTTGGTGCTCTCTTCTGCCGCCTCCAACGACAACTGGTTTCGTTGCGCTCCGGTGTCCAGCAAAAACAACCGTGGGGCTGAATCTCCAATCCTTGTCGGGACCAGCAGATGATGCCCAAAACGATACACCTGCGTGTAGGATTGCATCTCGGGGGCAATATACCGGTCGCGGGGCCCGCGATGCACCGGCGGCGAAGTTTTTGCACTGGGATTTGATCCTGCTGCGCCGGATGGCGTATCCCCACCAGGCCCCGAGCTTGCCTTGCCGGTGGGGAGGACCGCATCTGAAGTTTTCTCGTCCGGCCGCTCAGGGAGGGGACTGAGCCGGAGTTTTTCCTTCGGAAAGTCGATATCCACCAGGAACCCGCTCAACATGTCCGCACCGATCAACCCATCCTCGCCCAACACCGAACGCTTATCCATCACGCTAACCCTGCAATCTTGAAACTCGAGTTCGCCGATTTTGAGGGAGTTCGCAAAACCAATGTAACCGCCCGCGCGGCCTTTGTCTCCGACACCCCCGATATCCATCTCGGAAACCTCTGTGATCTCTGCCTTGCGCGCCAGGCCCTGGTCAATCAGGATGCCGCTTGCTCCCGTGTCGAGCAGTAGTTTTCCCTTCTTCCCATTCACCGAAACCGCCAGGCCGTATCCACGAAGATGCTGAGGGTCTGTCAAGATCCTCAGCAGATTTGTTTCCATGGAGGGAATGTGGCTCACCAGATGGCAGGCATGATGCGGTTGGTTTTCGAGCGCTCGCAGATAATCCAGGCGGTGCTGCATGTCGGCGCGGGTCTCGGCATCGTCATTGGTGGGGGAGGCCAGATAGTTCTCCCAGAATTGAATTTGTTCGGCGCGGCTCAAAGAGTTGACCCAATATTTTTGGATGTCCGGGTCGGTGGGGTCAAGTTCGTGCGCTTTCTCGAGCATCTCCTTGGCTTGCGCATAGAGCGAAAGTGCGTGGCGCACTCGTGACAGCCCCCAGTAAGCACGGGCGTTGGGGTACCCCTGATTGATGACGTTTGCCCACTCCTGTTCCGCCTCCGGGATTTTGCCCTGGCGGAAATACACTTCGCCCAAGGCGACGTGCACGGCCGCCGAATCTGTGGCCTTCACTCCACTCGCGGCCATCTCGTAGGCTTGATCCACCTCTTTTTGCTTCAGGTATACGCGGGCAACGCCAGCGAAGGCATCGGGAGACTTGGGGTTTTTCTGCAAGATCGCATTGTAGTTTTGGATGGCCGCGTCAAACTCACCCCGGCGGTAATGACGGATGGCTTCTGTTAAGGGGTCGTGATCTGAATCGGGAACCGCCGTGACTGTGGATTGGGGAGAATGGGTTGGGGGAACCACGGACGGCGAGGCAGTGCCGGGACTGGGCAAAGAAGGTTTTTGCGCGTCCGTTACTCCCTGTCCAAATAACCACGCCTCGGTGGTCAGAATCAGAAATGTGCAGCGAAGGAGATAACGCAACATGGGTGATTATTCTCCACACTTGATCGGCAAACGAAGGGCAAAAGACATAGGGAAAAGGGTAAAGGATAAAGGGTAAGGAGTGAAGGGCAAAGAGTGGAGGGCAAAAGTAGCGCCGGCCATTGGGTTGCGCTTGCATCCCTGCCGACCTTTCGCCCCGCTCAGAGCAGGCTCCACGGGTCGACGCAACGTTTATACTTTAACCGGTACTGGTGTCATCTGCGCGAAATGGGCGCTCCCAATTGCCGTCATCCCCGCGCAGGCAGGAATCCACTACGCAAGCCATTGGAAATGCGCAGCCGACACAGTGGATTCCCCCCTGCGCGGGAATGACCTGTGTTGCGCATGGGATTTCATTCCAAATGGTACCCATACGCCTTCACCCTTTATCATTTACCCTTCACCCTTTACATCTTCATGCAGGGCTACGCCGCCGCATTAAATCCCCACACCCAGCCGCTTGCGGAACTTGCGGACGTCGTTGTGGTCGATGACGGGTTCCGCGTCGCACTCGATGGCAAGGACGGTGACGGGGCTATCGGGCGCGTCGAGGGGCAGACCCGTGAACCTGACGTATTGGTCTCCCTGTTCGAAGGCCACGGGCTTGCCGGAAGCGAGCAGCCGCGCCGACTTGACTTTCGCGCCCAGCCCGCCAATGGCAACCACGCTGGGCGGCTGGAAGAACTCCAGCCAGTTCGCCGCCGGCGTTTCCCCCGGCCAGTGGTAGACATGCATGTAAAGGGTATTACCTTTTCGGGTGTAATTCGCGTAGATATGCTCTTTGGAATTGCACGGATCCGACGGGTAAATTGCCGAACCATTCCTGTCCAGCCACTCGCCCACCTCCGTCAGCGTGCGCACCGATTCCTCGGGAATCGAGCCGTCGGGCCGGGGGCCGATATTCAGGAGATAATTTCCCGCATCGTGCGCGCAGGTGACGAGATTGCGCACGATGGTCTCGGCGGATTTCCAATTGTTGTCGGCCTTGTGGTATCCCCAACTTTCGTTCAGGGTCATGCAGGTTTCCCACGCCCGGCCGTCTTTGGCGGGCTCGATATGCTGCTCCGGCGTGGCGTAATCTCCCGGCAGGCCATTGCGGTTATTCACAATGATGTCCGGTTGCAACTGAAACACCATCTTGTTCATCTTTTCCGATTCCCACTGCTCGGCATTGAGCGGCCAGTCAACGTCGTACCAGAGAACGTCGACCTTTCCGTAATTCGTCAGCAGCTCGCGGATCAATCCGTGCGTGTATTCCACGAAGCGCACGCGGGCCGCCTCATCCGTCAGGCAACGCGCGCCGTCGGGGTGGTGCCAATCCATCAAGGAATAATAGAAGCCCACGCGCAGACCTTCGGCGCGCGCCGCTTCCACGTATTCCGCCACCAGATCGCGGCCGCACGCCTGCTGAGGAGCGCAATAGTTGGTGAGTTTCGTGGCAAAATTGCAGAAGCCCTCATGGTGCTTGGTGGTCATTACCATATATTTCTGGCCGGCACGTTTGGCGAGCTTCGCCCACTCCCGCGCGGCGTGGGGGCGGGGCGTAAAGTGCTTCGCCAAGCGCTCGTACTGCGCCACCGGAATGCCCTCTATCTCCATGGCCCACTCGTGCTGGCCGATGAGGGAGTAAAGGCCAAAGTGGATGAACATCCCGAATCGCGCTTCGTGCCACCACTTCATCCGCCGCACGCGGTCAGCCTGCTCCTCCGCGCTCTCCGGGGCGGAGTCCGCTGGCGCCGCTCCCAAAACCGCATTGTTTCCCCAGGGCAGCATACCTGCCGCCGAACCCGCAAGGGCCGTGGCGCCTGTGCCCATTAGCCGTAAGTGATCTCGCCTGGACATCTTTGGTGGTCGCATCGAATTCCACTCCTTCTTGTATTTGGCCGCACGGACGGCAATGGGTCGATATGAGCTGTAGCGGCGAGTTTACCTCGCCAACTGGCGGCGTAAAGCCGCTCCTACTTCAGATTGACCCACCACTGCGCGGCGCTCTGCGTTCGCTGGAATGCCGCCTCGCACTGCGTGAAGAAAATACCCCAACTCGCGAGCTGGTTCAATTTATTTGGTGGCCGGATCAGGGCTTGAAGATATGGACGTCGCATCCGGGGGCATCGACTTCCAGGACCCATTGTCCCACCCACTCGCGCCATTGGTCCGTAACCGGCAGGACCGCGATCGCTTCACCGCGCTTGGGGATGAGCGGAGCCACCCCTTCGGCAAATACGTTGCCGCCCAACATAGGCAGATTGCGCAAGCGCAGTCTTACATTTTGGGCGTCGGTGTCGCCGAGATTAATGAGGTAGACCCGCATCGTCTTCGGCTCGACCAAGGCTCCATTGCCATCCCCGTTGTAGTTGGGGCCCACCAGGCTGGGGGACGCCACCAATGTAGGGTTGTCATAGCGGCGGGAAAAGGTCTTGGCGAGTTCGCGGACCTCGGGGGGCAGACCGGAACCGTTGGTGGGAAGACCGAAGTAATGAGCACAGAAGGCGTCGGCGTCGGCGAGCAACTCGGGGGTGCCACTGTAAAAACCCACCCCTGGTGATTCAGGAGCGATCAGCCGAACGAAACGAATCTGCTCTTCGATCTCCTCTTTGGTTTCAGCCCAGTCCTCGCCGGGATTA
Organism: Acidobacteriota bacterium; assembly: GCA_003165615.1. The sequence goes on from PLWR01000129.1 coordinate 4,381, forward strand.
CCGCCCTTCCCCACCCCGAGAACAGGAATTGTCTTCGCCAGAATCCCATACCGCCGCGCGGACCAAACCTGGATGGCGATCCACCAATAGTGTTTCTGATTGCTGACGTAGCTCTCAAACATGACGAGGTCGGCCGCGTCGCGATAAGCCTCCGCCAAAACCTGCGGGACGGGTTCACGCATCTGCCAGACCGCCAGGGCCAGGTCCGGCTTCTTGAGTTTTGTCTGGCGGATAACCTGCGCGGATTTCTGATCCATCTCGCCGCCGTAATCAAACCCGAACTCATCGATCATATTTACCGGCCGCGGATTTCCCCCATAATCCTGACCTGTCAGGTTGTCCACGGCCTTGTCAATGGGTGAGCGCAACAGGTCATACCACGTATGGCCAACTGCCGATACCACCCCCCGCGCCTGCCAATACTTCCAGTCGCCGGCACCCACGGGACCCACCAGCGTCACGGAGTGCAGTTGCTTGAGATCAAAGTTCTTTCCAGGGCTATAAGTGAAAGCGATTACCTTGTTCAGCCCCAGGATATTGGTCTTTGCGTGCCGGGCGGCGAGAAGTCGAACCGCCAACGTCCCGCCCGCCGCTGCCACCAACAAAGCTCCGGCAATAACTCGGTAAATCGAGTTTGGTCTCATTACGATAAGCCCGCCCTTCATCATCGGAGTGAACCGCGACTTCATTTTGGCGCGGCGGGGTGGGAATGTCTACCCGCATATCCAACTGAGTTGTGAGGGTGCCAGAATTCGATATGTTGCGCCGCTTCACACTTCCCCGCGGCGCACGGCGGCGGCAATTTGGCGCCCGGCGTGAAAAGCAAGGGCTTTCTTTGAGGAGCGCTTGCCACGCCGTCTTTCGTGGTAAAGTCATAGAGCGATGCTGGGAGAAATCGAACGGATTGAGATCGCGCGCTTGTGGGAGCGAAATCTCCGGCAGGAGGGGCTTGGCCTTACGAAGGCGGAGCGGCATCGCAATTTGGAGCCGGCCAGCGCGGAATTCCTCTGCTCTTTGGCCGCGGGCATCGGCGCGAAGCGGATTCTTGAGATTGGCGGCTCAAGCGGCCTATCCACAATTGCCTTGGCGGCCGGCGCGCGTCAGGTTGACGGGATGGTCACGTCCATTGAAAAGGAGCCGAATCGGCAGGCCGAGTCACGGGCAAGGATCTCGCATCTTGGCCTCGCCCCCTACGTAGATTTTATCTTGGGTGATGCGGAGTCAGTGCTGGAGAGCCTGGGCGAATTTGACCTCGTGCTCATCGACTGCGAGAAAGAGGACTATGTCCGCTTCTTCGATATGCTGGATGTTCCTGCCGGGGGCATCGTGGTTGCGGATAACGTGATCTCCCACTCGCTCACGGAATATATCGCGCATGTTCGCACGCGGCCGGGGGTGGAATCGATCACGCTGCCCATCGGCAAAGGATTGGAAGTTACCCGACTCAGGTTATCGAGCCGCGGGTGACCCGATAGTCATCTTAAAGTGAGGAAAGATGGTGTGCCAGGAATCCATTGAGGCCTTTCCCTGGTTTCGACCCCCACGTGTGGTACAGCCCCAAATATGCGTAGTTCTCAGTTTGCCCGAAGGCAGTGTGGCCGTAGGCAAACAGGATTTGCAGGCCGGGATTGTGGATGTAGTAATAGCCGCCAACGTCGACCATGGTGGCGGACCTGGTTTGTGCTGTAGCAATGCCTTCCGCCCCATGCGAGTAAATCTCTGCTCCCAGCGTCAGCTTCTTGCCGATGTCCCTTTGCAGTAGCCATCCCCCATAAGTGAAGTTGCGATACCCGGTTTGAGGAACAATCTGGTAACCGGCGCCACCGTAGGTAGTCCAATGTCCCCAGCTCTTTTGTGCCCAGATCGGCAGTTTATACCAGACCTTTCCGACGCCCAACCCTTTGGCATAGCTGCCAGTGGGGATTTCGAGCATCGTAAAGGTGCCAAACTCCGGGCGATGCTTGGTCTCTTTTATAAATCTATACTTCGCCCCCAATTCGATGTCCTCAAAACCATAGGCATTCGGACCCACCCCGGCAGGAAAATATCTGGGATTATTGGATGGAAGGATGGCCCCCAAAGGCAGAATGATATGCAAATGAAGATTGGGAGCTGCGCCCCAGTTGGCTTCAAATGCCGGAGCTACCGGATCGGTTTCTACCGCGGTCCCGTCCGTGGTCCCAAAGACGTAGACCTCGTAATGCCGGAAGTCCACGGGCTCCGGGTCGTCGGTCTGAAACGGAGGGCCCGCCCATAGACCTGAAGCTGTCAGCATAGACAGCAGGAAGAGCGTTGTTCTTGCGCAACGGTGAATCACGTCCATGCACGCTCCTTGATCGGTTTATTTCCCCTGTAATAAATCTGCGAACGGCGGGAAGGTCAGCAATATTCCCAAAGCCAAAAGGAGAAACGCCGTTGCATTGACCTTGGCGATGGCGACGGTCCTGTTCCGCCACCGCTTTGCCAGGATGAACCACGTCACCAACCATAAAAGAATGGCCAGGGAACTTACGCCGGAAAGCGGTCCTGTAGGCAGATAGAACGTCAACAGCTTGGCGACGGGCTTGGAAGCATCTGCGGCCAAGCCCAGGATGCCCAGAAGCGAGCAGCCGACCCCCGCCGACAAGATGGCTGCCGCAGCAGGTCCGTTGGGAAAATGCCCTGCCCCTTGCGCGATGGCCTGCTCGTCACTTTGTGGCTGCGTATGATTCATTGGCCTTTTCCCACCAAATGGATTGTGGAACCACCGTTTACGGGCGCGTATTTGTTGAGCATGGCGCCAAATAATCCTGCGGTTCCAGCCGCTCCAAAAGCCACCAGCGCAAAAACCAGAACGGTTTTGCGGATTTGTGGATGCTCTCGTATCGACAGCCGGTATTTCGTCAAGACATAGGCCACCATGGTCATGGCGATGGGAGCGATCCAGGCAATGTGTTCCTTCCACTCCATTCCCAGGTCGTGCCACCCCGCGGTCGTGGTGCTTGATTTCAAAAGATACCGCGGATAGAGGGCCAGGTTGGTAACGCCGGAGGGCGGAACGGCGCGATACCACGGGTAGACGATGTAAGCCCCTGTCAGGACCGCGGCCCAGCCGAGCGCCACCATTTTGAAGAGATAGAGGCGTTCGAGCGTATGCCACCGGGCGCTAAGGTGGGTCGGCTGCGCCTCCTGAGTGGATCGGTAGAGCTCCACCACCAGTCCGAAGATCATCATCAGAAAGAACGCGCCAAAGAGCATTCCATGAATCATGGTGACCAGAGCGCGCAGAGTGATTTCCATCAGCAATCTCCTGGAGCAAACACGAACTGCCGCATATTCACGCTGGCGTCAGTGTTTGTGCTCAATGCCAAACATCTCCCCGAAGAGCTCCTGCACGCGCCGGCTCCCGGAGTGCAGCGCCTTTCGGCCCAGCGGAGTCAGGCTGTACATGCGGCGCCCGGATTTCCCGTCGCGCTTCAAGTGCGAGCGCAGATAGCCCTTGCTCTCCAGCCCGTGCAGGATGGGATAGAGCGTTCCCGCGCTCACTTTGTATCCATGACGCGCCAGCTCTTCTGCGATCCAAACGCCGTAAAGAGGCTCCTCCGCGGCGTGGTGAAGAATGTGCAGACGGATCAGGCCCGAGTAAAGGGTCTTGTCATCCATGTTGTTTGTTGATGCCCTGGTTCAATATCGAAAATCAATATTGAATGACGAGGGTCGAATTGTCAAGGGGGCGGCCCGGGAAAGTATGGGAAAGGCAAAAGGCAAAGTGCAAAAGGCAAAATGAAAAAGTGAAGAGCCGTCCGCTGGGGTCAAGCATACGCTTCGAAAGAAAAGACTCACCACAGAGACACAGAGAGCACAGAGAAGAGCACCGTGACTTGAGAACTCAAAGTTCAAGTATTGCTGTTGGTTGACCTCGGTCTTTTCTCCGTGCGCCCTCCGTGACCTCTGTGTCTCTGTGGTGAACTGCTTTTCTCGGCTTGAATTACGCGGCCGAGACCTATGCCGGGCCCGGGGGGAGCAATTTCCTTCGCTCGTAACTGTTGAAGATGAGCTGAGTAAAGAAGAGCAAAACCGCGATGCCCACCAGAATCCAAAAGCCGGATCGTACCGATTGGTGTTGGGCGACATAGCCGATGGCGGGAGGAACCACCGCCCCGCTCAGCAAGGCGAAAGCCATGAGCATGCCGAAGACGGTTCCAAAGATACGCGAAAAATAGGTGCTGGCGGTTCCCGCGGTGGTGGGAAACACCGGCGCGTAACTGAGTCCGCAAAGGACGGCGCCGGCGGTAGCCATCCATACATTGGACGCCAACGCGATGAGCAGGAGTCCGATGATGGCCCCCACGGACGATCCCAGTACCAATTGCGGCCCGCGAACTCGCTTGACCACCTGGCTGGCGATCAGCCGGCCCAGCATCATCATGATCCAAAAGAGCGTCAGGATGATTTTGGAAGTCTCGGGGGAGGTGGCAAGATCCTTCTCTAGAAAGGTGCGGATCCAACCATTGGTGGAGACCTCCAAAGCCGTATAGAAGAACAGCACGCAGGCGAGAATGATGACGGCGGGATTGATCAGCAGCGACATCGCCTGGCTCCAATCAAATCCTCCCGCCATGCTGGCCGGGGGAAACTTCTGCGCCAGGGCCACGAGGGCAACCGCGCCGACGAGCATAGCGATGGCCCACAGGGTGGCCACCAGCCCCACGTGGCGGGCCATGAGCGCGACCAGCCCGGGAAAAAATGCCGCCCCCACTCCGAAAAAGATGCCTCCCATGTTGAGCCCGGAAGAGGGATTTTCCGGGTAAAGGTCGGGGATGAGCGTGTTGGCGGCGGCCATCGCCGAACAACTTCCCAGCCCTAGAATGAACAGCAGCCCTCCCAGCAAGGCGTAACTGGGCGAGTAGGCCATTCCGATCAGCGCCGCCGCGCTGCACAAAAACCCGGCGGCCAGTACTAACTTCTTCCCGAAGCGATCAATCAGCGGGCCAGCCAGGAAGACCATGGGCACTTGCGGGATATAGAGGAAACTGAAAAGGGTCCCGGCCCTTGCCAAATCAATCCCGGCGCGCACACTCAACTCCGGCAGCGTCGCGCCGATAAAGGAAGCCACCATTCCGTAAGTAAAAAGACCCGCGCACGCCGTCCCCATCAAGTAAGGGGTGGAAGTCTGGTTCTGTGAGGCCATTGAGATTTGACCTTTCCGCTGGTGAAGCGTGTAAGAATTAGCTCCTAGCGCCGACCTTGAGGTCGGCACATTTTGAACTAAGGTTCAGCGCTACAACCTGCATTTCAGCCGCCTACGATCCACCCTGAGGGATCGTCAGGGCGGAGGCATTATACTCGGATTTCCGTTTTGCTTCCTCCCGAGCTGCCTTCGTGGCAGGCTCCATGGTAGTTGGGGCCTCGGCCGGAACGCTGAACTCCCGATTGGCTATTGCACGTGTAAGCCGCTGAGGGTATTTTATGGGTCGAACGCGAAATCATCATGGAAATTCCAGCTCGGGAAATTCCAGCTCGAGGCCTGCCGGAAGGTGGAGCTCTGAAGCACCAGTGAAGTCCCGCCTTGCATGAGAGGGAGTGGCGCTTGAATTTAGCACAGGAGTTTCTTGCCACCGCAAATCGCCACGGCGATCGACTGGCTCTTTCGGTCGAAGGCGTGGACCATTCCTACGCGCAATTGGCGGCGTCTGCCGGGGGAATCGCTGCGTGGCTCAGGTCGCGCCATGCGGGAGCCGGCCACCGCGTCGGCATCCTGGCGTCTCGCAGCGCGCCGGCTTACGCGGGGATTCTAGCGACGTGCTGGGTGGGCGCAACCTATGTTCCCATCAACGTCGCGCTGCCGGCGGAAGCGCTACTCAAGATAATCAAAACGACCAAGCCCGACGCGCTGATCGTCGATGAGCGAGGACGGGCGGCTCTCGCGGGCCTCGATTGGGATCCCTCCAAAGTCCTGGCGCCCTCGAACGACGCCCTGAACGTGAGCGGGGAGGGGGCGGGAAGCACGGCCTGGGGGTCTCCTGCCCGGGAGCCACTTCGCCCCACGGACGATCCCGAACGCGTTCCGCCTGACGCCACCGCATACATTGAATTCACTTCCGGCACCACCGGCCTGCCCAAAGGAGTCATGATCGCGGTGGGCTCAGTGACTCACTTTCTCCGGATGATGCAGGAGCGCTACCATCTCAATGCCGAAGATCGCATTGCCGCAACCTCTGACATTACCTTTGACATTTCCTTCTTCAACATGTTCATGGCCTGGAAGGCCGGGGCGTCGTTGCACGTCGTGCCTGCCACCCAGTTGATGGCTCCGGCAAAATTCATTCAGGAGAAACAGATTACCGTTTGGTTCTCCGTCCCTTCGATTGCGGCTTTCATGCGGCGCATGAAACTGCTCACCCCCGGCGCCTTTCCTTCTTTGCGGTATTCGCTATTCGCTGGCGAGCCGCTGCCTTTGAACTCGGCGCTGGCATGGCAGGAAGCGGCGGCCGGCAGCACGGTGGAGAACCTCTATGGGCCGACGGAGGCAACGGTGGTTTGCACTGGGGAACGAATCGGGAAGCACCCGAACGTCACTCCCGATCGGGGTATTATTGCCATTGGCCGGGCGCTGCCGGGCACGGAGGTCATGGTGCTTGACTCCGAGCTCAATTGCTTGCCGCCGAATCAGCCGGGACAAATTGCGCTGTCGGGCTTGCAAGTATCGCAAGGCTATTTCGAGCAGCCGGAACTGACCAACCAACAGTTCCGCATCATTACCGGCAGGAGATGTTATCTGACCGGTGACCTGGGGTATCAGGACGATTCCGGAGCGTTTCACCACCTGGGGCGAATCGATAACCAGGTCAAGGTGCTGGGAAATCGAGTCGAGCTCGAAGAGGTCGAAACGCATTTGCGAGATGTCTGCCAGTCCGACATGGTCGGCGCGCTTGCGTGGCCCCTTGAGCACGGATCGGCGCAGGGCCTGGTGGCATTTGTCAGCGGAACGGAGCGCTCTCCTGCGCAGGTGAAACAGGCGATGGAGAAGCGGGTGGTGGGGTATATGGTTCCCAAGGTTGTCCACGTCCTCCCCGCCCTGCCCCTCAACGCCAATGGAAAAGTAGATCGGCAGGCGCTGCTGCGGCTGTTAACGGACGATCACGCATGAACCCCGTCACTGGCACCCCCGCCCCCACCGTCGCCCCCCACCCGGAGGCTTCGGCTCGCGCGCCACGAAGCGCCGCCTTGCGGTTGGTTCCGGCGATTGATACCTACCCTCGCGTGGTGGCCTGGGCACAGACCAGGTTGGGCAAGGCACTGCTGCTGAGTTTGTTTGCCGCAGGTCTTTTCCTTCGCTTTGATCCAAGGACGTCCCTGGCCATGACCGCGATACTGGCTGCCGCCACGTTTCTGCCGAACTATCGCCGATGGATTGTCACCGCCGGCACGTTGCTTTGGCTCATGGTGGGAGGATCATGGATCGATTGGACCGTCGTGCAATTTCTTATCACAACTCGGGGTCTTGCCGGTGCCATCAACTTCCCCCTCCTGCAAAGCGTGGTGCTGGTGGCCGTACTTGTTCTCAGTGCGGGATGGATCGGCTTGGCCCGCCGGTATCCCCGGGCTCTCCCCTTTCGCCGCCCGGTTTTGACGCTGACCATTTTCTACGGCGTGGCGGTGGTTTTCACTTCCGGCATCCTGATCGGCAGAAACAGCGTGATCGCATGGATGTTCGTATTCACGTTGGGCGCCTATTTCTGGTTCCTTGGATATGCTCTGGTTGATGCCAGAGCCAGGGATGGGGACTCGGTGGGCCTGCAGCTCGGCACGTTTCATCCCTTCTGGGGCTCGACGACCACGCCTGTGCCCAAGGGGGCGTCCTATCTTCGCCGCATCGAATGCAAGGACCCGCAAGCGTTGGCGGTTACACAGCTAAAAGCGCTGAAGCTTCTGGCGTGGGCAGGGATTCTGTATATCTCATCACGCCTGTTCGTAGGGATCGCCCACGTGGCGTTGCCGATTCCCTCATATCAAGTGGCATTCAATAGCTTCGTAGCCAGCACGCCGTTCCCCTGGTATGTGTGCTGGCTCGCCCTGATTACGGTGTTTGTGGAAAACTTGCTGAGTCTCTGCGTGTGGGGGCACACCGTCATCGCCTGCTGCCGAATGGCGGGCTTCCGCGCTCTGCGGAACACCTACCGGCCGCTGGAGGCAAGAACGATTGCGGAGTTTTGGAACCGCTATTACTTTTACTTCAAAGAGCTTCTGGTCGACTTCTTCTTTTATCCCACTTTTTTCCGGTGGTTCAAGCCGCACAAGCGGCTGCGCCTTGCCGCCGCCACCTTTATGGCCGCCGGGTTCGGCAACATGTTCTTTCACTTCATCCGCGACATCGGATATGTTGCCACTTTCGGATTGTGGCAGGCAGTCATTCGGTACCATGTCTATGCTGTTTATTGCCTGATTCTTTCCGGCGGAATCGTGGTTTCGCAGCTCCGCAACAAAGCGCCGCGAAGAACCGCCCGCTGGTTCGAGGCCCCGCTATTTCAGCGGTTGGGAGTGGTCCTGTTCTATTGCCTGCTTCAGGTTTTTGACGACACAGGAAGGAGCCACCCGATCACCACCCACTTGGCGTTCCTTCTGCACTTGTTCCACATGGGGAGATAATTCGATGGATGCACGGGAAGCAATACGAGCCTTTGTGAAAGACTTGTTGGCCAGCAAGGGTGAGACCGCGGCATTCGAGGATTCAGAGTCACTCCTGTTGAACGGCCGCCTTCAATCAATTGACGCGGTGGAGATCGCCTTGTTTCTCGAGCAGGAGTACGCCATCGATTTCTCCGTGGTGGGTTTCGATCAGGCACAAATCGATTCCGTCGACGCCATCGTCTCTTTAGTCGAGCAGCACGGCCGGCGGATTTCCTGAATAGGTCCGCACATGGGCAGCGTGGCAGGAAAGGAGGTTTCTTGAAAGACCCGGAAGGAGCGCGGCACGATCAGGAAGTTACGATGCACAGCGATCCGATAAACCTGCGAAAAATCGAGGCAACGCTGCGGGAGCATCCCGGCGTGCGGGAGGCGGCGGTAACAGTTTGGGAACCTCAACCCGGAGACCAGCGGTTGGTGGGATATGTGGTGCCGAATGATGAGCACCTCGAACGCGCTTCGTCGGGGCCGGAGGAGAGAGGTCAGCGCGTCCGCAAGTGGCGCATGGTGTTTGACTGGTTCCTGGGCGGAAAGGCGGCACAGTCTTCCCAGCCGGCTTTCAATGTCGGTTGGAACAGCAGCTACACCAACCAGCCTTACCCGGTGGACCATATGCGGGACTACGTGGAGACGACGGTGGCGGAGATACTGTCGCTCGGGCCGGCGGAGGTTTTGGAGATCGGATGTGGCACGGGGCTGCTGCTCTTGCGCATCGCGCCTGCGTGCAAGCGTTACGTGGGCGTCGACTTCTCGGCGTTGTCGCTGAAATCGCTGCGGAAGCAGATGGAGGAGCAGGGGGGCGACTGGCCGCAAGTAACCCTGATCGAACAAACGGCGGACAACGCCGCAGGGCTCGAGGAGAATTCGTTCGATACGGTCATTATCAACTCCGTGGTGCAATATTTCCCCGACGTGGAGTATTTGCAGAAGGTCCTCCATGAAGCCGTGCGGGTAGTCAAACCGGGAGGAGCTATTTTCATGGGCGATGTGCGGGGCTTGCCCCTGCTGGAGGCCTTCGCTGTCTCGGTGGAGCTGTGCCGGGCCCCGTCGGCCATGCCGCTCGAGGAATTGCGCCAGCGCGCCCGCCGGCGTGCCACGCAGCAGGAGGAACTGGTGGTGTCACCCGCTTTCTTCCTGGCCTTGCCGCGACAATACCCCAGGATCACACACGTGGAGATCGAGCCGAAGCGGGGGCGTTTCGACAATGAGATGACCCAATTTCGCTACAACGCGATCCTTCGTTTGGGACCGGCGGAAGAGAGCGTTGAGCCTTTATGGTGGGATGGATTGGACCAGGAAGTAACGCTCGAAGCGATCCGCGAACGCCTGGAGCATGAGGCGCCAGAGACCCTCGGAATCAAACGGGTCAGAAATGCGAGGGTGGAGAAGGAGATCCAGGCAATCACCGTACTCGCTGATCGCGACGGTACAGGCGATGTTGGCGAGCTCCGGAAAGCACTTCAGGAGATGACGATGCGCGGCGTGCGCCCACAGGAATTATGGTCCCTCGGTGACGAGCTCAATTACCACGTCGATATCAGTTGGGCGGCCTGCCGCCCCGATGGCAGCTTTGATGTAGTTTTCCGGCATTGGGCGGGTGACAAGCGCCAGGGCTTCGGCTTTATCCGGTGGCCACAGCCGGAGTGCCTGGGAAACGAACCGGCGCAACACGTGAACAATCCCAGTCTGTTCGCCCGCCGCCGAAACCTGGTTCCGCAGTTGCGTGCCTACGCTGCCAGGAGTTTGCCGCACGATATGGTGCCGGCAGCCTTTGTGACCTTGGACGCCCTGCCCTTGACCCCCGAGGGCCATCTCGACCGCCACGCCTTGCCGCCGCCTGAGGATTTGCCAAAGTAATCACGGCCCTGTTCCCTAGGTGCGCGCTACACTTGCTTTGGCCCTTGCGTGCGGTGATGCCGACCTCAAGGTCGGCGCTACACGGGCTTGCCCTGCTCTTACGTAAAGCTGATCTTCACATCCTCGCGGTCGGCTTCCGAGGCCTGGAAGAGAGCGTGGGGCTGCATTCCCTTGAAGCCGGCCACAAAGCTGGCGGGGATTTGGGCGATGCGGATGTTGTAATTGGTGGCATCGGCATTAAAGCGGCTGCGCTGGGCGGCGATCTTCTCCTCGAGGTCGGTGATGCGCCCTTGCAGTTGCATGAAGTTGGCATCGGCTTTCAGGTCGGGATAGTTTTCCGCCACGGCAAACAAGGTCTTGAGCGCGCCTGTGACCATGCCGTCGGCCTGGGTCTTTTCGGCGGGAGTGGTGGCGCGCATGTAAGAGGTGCGGGCGTCGGTTACGGCCTGCAGGGTCTTCTGCTCATACTGCATATAGCCCTTGCAGGTGTCGACGAGCTTGGGCAGCTCGTCGTGCCGCTGTTTCAGGATCACGTCAATGTCGGCGAAGGAGCGGTCAATGGTGTTCTTCAGAGCCACCAGTTCGTTGTTAATGCCGACGAGGTAGACGATCACGCCGATGGCCACAATGGCCAGGACCACGAAAATGGCGATGAGCACAATGGCAATTACCATGTTCAGCCCCCCTCTTAATTTCGATTGCCGATTTTCGATTGCCGATTGCCCGGCAATTTACGAGTCGAGATTCCGATTTTACAAGCCATCGAGGAAAACAAACTGCGCTTGCCTCAACTACCCGCAACGGCGCAAAAATAAAGAACTCTCCCTCCCTCGCCCCTTTGGGAGTCTGTGTGACAATCAGGGGGAGCGGGGGTTTATGTAGAGGCGCCCTTCAGGGCGGCACCAAGTAGCAGCCGCAGAGTGCCCGCCTGAAGGCGGCCTCTACATTTGCCAGCGGCTTGTCACACAGACCCCCAAGGGGGCGAGGGAAATTAACAAAGAACGAATATCCACAATCGGCAATCGCCAATCGGCAATTCCCTGTTCCCTAATCCCTAGCCCCTGTTCTTACGTCATCTTCACATCAACGTCCTGGCGATCTTCTTCCGTCACTTTGAACAGGTCGTGATGTTGCAGGTGCATCATGCCGGCGATGAACACGTCGGGCACCTGTTGAATACGAATGTTAAAAGTGTTGACGTCATCGTTGAAGAATTCTCGCCGGTCGGCAATCTTTTCTTCCAACTCCGAAATGCGTTTCTGGAGTTGCATGAAGTTATTGTTGGCTTTAAGGTCTGGATAGTTCTCCGACACCGCAAACAAGCTTTTGAGGGCGCCGGAAATCATGTTATCGGCCTGGGCTTTTTCGCCCACGGAACCGGCTTTCATGAACGCCGTGCGGGCCTCGGTGATGAGCTGAAAGGTTTTCTGTTCATACTGCATGTAACCCTTGCAGGTCTCGATCAGCTTGGGCAGTTCGTCGTGCCGCTGCTTCAGCAGGACGTCAATATTCGCCCAAGCTTTGTCGATATCGTTTTTCAAGCGCACCAGGCTGTTGTAAATGGTAACGAGGTAAGCGAAGATCCCCACCACGAAGAGGATCAGGACCAGTCCCACCAATATGGCTATGCCCATCGTCTGGTTTCTCCTTTAGTGTCAGAATGCTCCGTGTTTGGCCAGGAAGATGCCCAGGCAGACCACGGCCAGAATCGCTCCGCCGAAAATATACTGGGCCGCGCGATTGCGCAGCGTCCGTCTGATTTCCTTCTCACTTCGCCAGGTAATAAGAAAGGTTGGCTCGTTCGTCCCCTTCACGATCATGTTGAGGTCATGTTCGTCCTGAGGTTGGGGATTCTCCACGCACGTTCCCGTGATGTCGTACCAGTGCTCGGGAATCACCAGGCGCTCGGTCAGGCGGTAGCGCTCACCGGCGCCCGTACCCGACCCGAAAAAGCCAGTGCCTTTTCGGCGGGCGACGGCGGAGGAAGCGTAGGCCCCGAGGTCGGGACGGGTTCCCGCGGCGCCCATCAAACTGGAAGAATCGCCGATGCCCCCGAGGAGGCGCCCGAAGCCCGATCCAAAACTTCCTCGCGTTTCCACCCTGGCGTTTTGAATCAAATCGTATTCCGCCTGGTGCGCGTCCACCAGTACTTTGCCGGTGGCATCCGCAAGGTAAAATCTCTTTCCGTCGATGTCGGTGGTAATGTGCTTCCATCCCGCATTCTTCCCGTCCTCCCAACGCTCGATATCCACCTTGTAGAAATAGCAGGGTGTTTGGGTAACCGGGCTGGGAATGGGCGGGGTACCCGTGGCCTTGCCGTGAATTTCCACCAGGCCCATGGCGACGCTGCGAATCGGGATTTCGGGAGTGTCCATAAGTACGCGGTATTCGCGAAAAGTCCGAAAGCCTTGGTAAAAATAGTACAGTCCTGCGCCAAAACCCACCGTCAGCAACAAATCTATCTTGGCCGAAGCGTTCGATGACATAGGACAACCTGGAGGTCTCGCCATCGTACTTGACGCATCAGGAAAAGGCAAGTGCGGCATCCTGCGCTGGCTGGGGTCCATAAAACAGGGTTCCGTCAAAGTCGCAGGCACCNNAGGTGAGGGGTCCCTTCGAAGCCCACTAGACTTTGACGGTGCCCTGGGGGTCCATAAAAGACGAATTGAAAGTTTCCCGTGATGTCGTTATAATTTAGGTTTGCTCTGGTGGCAAATAAGGAGTCTTATGAAGGACAAGATT
>PLWR01000607.1 GCA_003165615.1 Acidobacteriota bacterium
TCCGAGTTTCGCTTTGGTCAAAAAAATCTCGTTCTTCCATGGCGTGGTTATTCTAGCCCGAATCAGGCGCGAAGGCTACAGCGACGTTGGGAGATGCAATGTCGCACGTCATCACCAGCGCGTCTTCAATGGGGTCGTGATAATAGGCGTGACGTTTGTAGAGCACTTGGAATCCGGCCGATGCGTAAAGCGCCAGCGCCGGTTGGTTGGAGGCCCGCACTTCAAGGAAAAGCCGGCGCGCTCCGGATTCCTGCAGGGTGCGAATTCCTGCCGCCAGCAATGCGCGCGCAATTCCCTTTCGCTGATGTGAGGGATCGATGGCAATGTTGCGCAATTCCGCTTCGTCCATCACCCCATGGAAAGCCGCGAAACCCGCGATCCGTGGCAGGTTCTCCTCTTCGACTTCCGCCACGAGAATCGTCCCGAGGGGATGGCGTGCCAATTGGAGGTAATCCTCCTCGCGCCAACGCGCCGCCTGAGGACACTTCAACTGAATCGCATAAATGGCCGTTAGATCGTCGTCGATGCAGGCTCGAACCTTCATGGCGCTAATCTGGGGGCTGGGGGTTGGGTACTGGGTGCTGGGGNNCGAAAATCGAAATTCGAAAATCGTGAGACAGGTGCCAAGTCCCGATTCCAGCCCCCAGCCCCCAGCATCCAGCCCCCAGCACCCAGCTCAGTCCTTCCAATTAACCTCCGCATCCGGGCGGCGAAGGTAGTAGGCATCCAGTTTCGCGTCCGGGTAAGGAGGACTCGATTGTTCTTCCTTACGGGCGATCTCGGCGATGGAGGTCATCAAGGCGCCTTCCACCGGCTGCCAGTTCAGTGAAGCAGGGAGGTTCGTACGCAGATCAACAGCGGCATGATCATTGGCGCGCACCAAGTACGAGGCGCCGGCACCCTGGGCGAGGCGCTCTTCCACAAAGGCTCGCAGCGATTCCGGCTTCAACAGCCAGCCTTCATCCGTCGGTTCATAGTCGTGTTGCGTGGCGCCCGGATGTTCGGAAGGCTTGCGGCGAAAGCTGCCCAGGAAGAACTCTCCCCGCCGCGCATCCATAATGGGAAAGGCCCAGTCCGATATGGGGCGGCCTTTGCTCACCATCGCTTCCAGTATGGAAACGCCGCGAACCCGGCGGCCAAAAGCCTTCCCCCATGCGAGCGCGGCCGCCAAGCCAACCCGAATTCCGGTGAACGAGCCGGGCCCGTTGGCCGCTGCGTACAATTCGATCTCGCGGAGTTGCAAGTGCGCAAGCGCAAGCGCCTGCTCCACCATTTCGAACAAGGTAATGGAGTACTGGTTCGCCTGACCTGCGTTGGGAACCGACGCCAGGCACTCCGTATCGCGGAAGATTCCAACGCCGCCCTCTTCGCTGGTTGTGTCAAAAGCCAGAATAAGCATCACGGGCCATTATAGCTATTTTGGATTTTGGATTTGCGATTTTGGATTGAAGCCGGTAGCGCGGAGCACCGGTTTTGTGGTCCGCGTCTTTTCCGTCTGGTGATGGAATGGTCAAATTCGTGCGCGCGGGTGGGAGGCGGGCGCGATGGTGGATACGTCAGGTTGCGTGATAAGAACCGCGGTCCGCAAAGACGGCGATACACCGCTGGAAATCGCCCAGCAATGTTATAATATGAACATTCTGCCCCGCAATTGTTGCGGGTGCCCACTTTTGAACCGTAGGCGGCCGTGGTTGGTACGGGTCGGCCGATTTGAAGCCAGACGGTTGGGCACGACAAGGCTTAGAGTCACGGCATGCAAATTGAATGGGACTCTGCCAAGGCTGAGAAGAACCTCCGCAAGCACTGGGTTTCATTTGAGGAGGCGGCAACCGTTTTCTATGACCCGTTGGCGGCAACGGGCGCTGACCCCGACCATTCGGAAGGCGAGGAGAGATTGATCACCTTCGGCATGTCGTCGTCGGGCCAGCTCCTGGTGGTATCCCATACGCAGCGTGATGAAGCCATCCGCATCATCAGTGCTCGTATCGCCACCCGGCCGGAGAGACGCATTTATGAAGAAGGATAAGTCCAAATCCGACGAACTTCGGGCGGAGTACAAACGCTCTGACTTCAAGAAGCTTGAACGCGGCAAATACTACGAGCGGATGCAGGCAAATTCGAACGTGGTGGTGCTTGACCGTGAAGTTGCGGCAGTCTTTACTAACTCCGTGGCGGTCAACAAAGCCCTGCATTCTCTGTTGAAGAGGCCGAGAGCACCTCGGCCCTGAAGTCGGGTTCCATCCGCCGCTCAAGAGCTCGCGCACGGTAACCACGATCGTCCGCTCCCGGACTCCGGACCGTGTTTCCCGCCACTAACCACTAGGCACTAACCACTGCTTTTCCCGACCACCCCGTTGGGGCTCAAAAGTCGGTAGCGCGACCACCGGTTCTGTGGTCCGCGTCTTTTCCGTCTGGTGATGGAATGGTCAAATTCGTGCGCGCGGGTGGGAGGCGGGCGCGATGGTGGATACGTCAGGTTGCGTGATAAGAACCGCGGACCGCAAAGACGGCGCTACACCGCTCCGGCGCTATGAAGCAAAGCTGGGAGGTTAAGGATTTTCGACCAATCGATTGCGCAATAACAAGCGTGGAATAAACAACCGGCATAGCTAAAATCGATCCAAGCCGCGCAGCCGCGCCCGCTCACTATGCTAAAATGGATGTTTGCAGCGAAACAACCTCGCAAGCACGCTCACTCCCGTATTCAATTGAGGGCAGTGAAATAGGATGCTGGGTGCGAGGTATAAGGTGCTGGGGAAAACCCGGGACTCGAATCCGACAGTTGATTGACAGAATTCGTGGGCAAGATGCCGAATTTCAAGTTTCGATTCCAAGCCAGCCCCCAGAACCCAGTCCCCAGCACCCAGCACGAAGCCCATGGCAGAAACCAGTCGTTCAACATCCCGGCCTCTCGAGTTGACCGAACTCCTGACCTTGATGATCGAGGTCACCGAGCGCATCAACTCCACCCTCGATCTTGATGAGTTGCTGGGCCGCATCGCGGAGATCGTCAAGCGCGCCATTGACTATGAGGTCTTCGCCATTCTTCTCCTCAATGAGAAGACGCAGGAGTTGCGCGTGCATTTCAGCCTCGGCCATCCCCGGGAGCTGATCCGGAACCTGCGAATCAAAGTGGGAGAGGGCATTGTGGGCCGGGCGGCGCAGACACGGCGTTCGGTTCTGGTGAATGACCTTAAGCAGGATCCTTCGTACATCCCGTCGGTGGCGATGCGCTCGGAGTTGGCGGTTCCCCTGCTTTTTAAGGGCCGCTTGATCGGGGTCATTGACCTGGAAGCCCCGCAGCCGGACTTCTTCAACGACTCGCATGTCAGNNGAATTGCTGCGCAAAATCGGCACGCTCACCAAAAAGCTCGTGGATTATCATCGCTTCGGCATTCTGCTCGCCGATGACCAGGCGCGGACCTTCAATGCCGTCATTTCCCTGAAGCAGGATGAGCGCATGCCTGAAAGGTCTACCGTGAATTTTGGCCAGGGCATTGTGGGAGCGGCAGCGAGCCTGCGCCGGCCCGTGGTGGTGCCGGACGTCTGCAAGGACCCGCGCTATATCTCCCTGAATCCGGAGACGCGCTCGGAGATGACAGTCCCGCTGATCTATCGCGACCGCGTGATTGGGGTAATCGATCTGGAAAGCCCGCATCTCAATTATTTTAACGACGACCACGTGCGCATCTTTTCCACGCTCGCGCCGCAAATCGCCATCGCCATTGAGAATGCGCGCTTGTACGAGCGTGTAGCGCGCAGTGAGGCACGGCTGGAGCGCGACCTGCGCCGCGCCCAGGAAATCCAGATGCACCTGATGCCGGGAATCGCGCCCAAAATTCCCGGCCTCGACGTGGCTTTGCACTTTCAGCCTTCGAGCGAGCTGGGGGGCGACATTTATGAATTTCTCTCTTACGGGAGGGACCGGCAGGTGATCGTGGTGGGCGACGTCAGCGGCAAGGGCGCGCCCGCCGCGCTCTATGGCGCCATGGCCAGCGGCACGTTGCGCAGCCTCGCTCCCCTGAAGCTTCCGGCGCCGGACATGATGAAGCGCCTGAACGTTATGTTCCTGGAACGCAAAATCGAAGGCCACTTTATTACCCTGACGTATGCCATCTGGGAACCGCGCACCAAGAGCCTGACCCTGGCCAATGCCGGTATGCCGCTTCCCATCCTGGTGCGCAAAGGCCTGTGCCGGGCGATTTGCGCCGAGGGCGTGCCCCTCGGCCTGCTGGAGCACACGGAATATCAGCCGGTGACGGTGAATCTGGAAACGGGAGACCTGCTGGCGTTCTTTTCCGACGGCATCACGGAATCCAATGACCCGCAGCAGGAAGAGTTCGGATCGCGCCGCCTGGAAAACATCCTGCGCCAGAATGCTCAAAAGCCGCCGCAGGAAATCGTCAACCGGGTGTTTGAAGAATTAAAAGGCTTTGAAGCCGGGCGACCTCAGCGCGATGACCAAACGCTGGTTGTATTACATGTGCGCTGAAAAAAATCGGTCACAGGCGCCAGGTGCCAGGGTTTGATTGTGGATAAAGGGCGAATGCCCACCACAAACCGATGCAGGGCAGCTTTCGATCTAAGAGACAAAATGTCTTCTTCGACCCGAGGTTCCTTTCAATATCATCAGGGCGAACTTTTCTGCGACGATTTGTCCCTGGCGTCGCTCGCCGAGCGTTTTGGCACCCCGGCGTACATTTACAGCCAAAGCACCATTCTCCACAACTATGAACGGCTGCGCGGAATGCTGGCGCGCATTCCCGGCATGATTTGTTACTCGGTCAAAGCCAATTCCCACCTCCGCATTCTGAGCTTGCTGCGGCAGGCGGGCGCGGGATTCGACGTGGTTTCAGGCGGAGAGTTGGCGCGCGCGTTACGAGCCGGAGCCTCGCCTGACACCATCGTCTTCTCCGGAGTGGGCAAGACCCAGGATGAGATTGACGCCGGTTTGGCCGCGGGCATCCTGATGTTCAATGTGGAATCGGCGGGTGAACTCGCCGTGATTGAAAGCCGCGCTAGCGCCCTGCAAAAGGTGGGACGCATTTCCATCCGCGTCAATCCCGATGTGGAAGCGGACACGCACCCTTACATTTCCACCGGGCAGATGATCCACAAGTTTGGCGTGCCCAAGGATGAAGCCCCGGAACTCTATCGCCAGGCGGCGCGTTCTTCCCATTTGAAGGTGCAGGGCGTGGCGTGCCACATCGGCTCGCAGATTCTGGCCGTGGAGCCTTTCTGGAAGGCGCTGGATGAAATCTTAATCGTGGCGCGGAACCTGGCGGCGGAAGGCATCACGGCGGAGGTGCTCGATTTGGGAGGCGGGTATGGAATTTCCTACGGCCCCGAGCAGCCCCTGGACATGGAGCGGATGGAGTGGGGACTCGAAAAGCGCTTGGGCAAGACTTCCATGCGGCTCATTCTCGAACCCGGACGCGCCCTGGTGGGAAACGCCGGCGCGCTGGTCATGCGCGTGCTCTATGTGAAGCGCAATCAGCGGAAAAATTTCGTGGTGGTGGACGCGGGCATGAATGATTTGATGCGGCCCACCCTTTACGGCTCTTACCACGAGATTGTTCCCGCCCGCGGAGGCACGGCGGAGCGCTTGCAGGCTGATATTGTCGGACCGCTGTGCGAAAGCGGTGACTTCTTTGCCCGCGACCGTGACATGCCCGACGTCGAACCCGGCGATCTGCTGGCCGTGCTGACCGCCGGCGCCTACGGATTCGTCCTATCCTCGAATTACAACACCCGCCCCCGCCCCGCCGAGGTTCTGGTGAATGGAGCCGAAGCGGAATTGATCCGCCCCCGCGAAACCGTGGAAGGCCTGATGGCCGGCGAAAAGATGTAGCCAGCGCTTCCGCCTGACGTAGCTTCTGAGATGGCGATGCCGATGTCTGTGAATAGCCGGCGTAGCGCGACTCGGCCGCGCTGGCGATAGGGAAGTAGAGGCGGCTTTACGCCGCCATTAATCCAATCCGCGCGACGCCGGGATGGCGGGATAAACCCGCCGCTACAATTTCAAACTGGGCCGCTCCTTCGGCGGCGCGGAAATGTAGAGGCGCCCTTCAGGGCGGCACCCGGTGGCTTTGTGCCCGGCTGAAGCCGGCCTCTACATTTGCCGGAAGGTTATCCCACGGCTTGCGCCGTGGGCTACGATCTTTCGCCCGCCTAGCGGGCTGGCAGCGGATACAGCAAATACTGCGCGCGCACCTTTTTGAATTTCTGCAAATCCTCCTGCCAGTCATACCAGATGCGCGAGGGGCTTTCGCCGGTGCGAATGGATTCCAGAACTTTGTGGCTTCCCACCAGGCGCAGGGTGCCATCCAGTTTGAGGTTAGGGGGAGAAAGGCGCCAGAGGGCTGCAAGCAACTCCACGCCCATTTCCGTGGGCTCCAGCGCTTGACGGTCAATCAATACAATCTGCACGCCGTGGCAAACCTCGCCGGTAAAAGTACCTGAGAGCGGCTTGAAATCCATGGGCACAAACCGCACGCCCTGAATTTTCTTGCCATTAAGATACACAGCCAGCGCTTTGCCGTCGATCCAGGGCGCTCCCACCATTTCAAAGGGCGTGTCGGTGCCGCGGCCCACGCTGACATTCGCGCCTTCCAGAAGACAAACTCCCGGGTACAGGGTTTCTTCCGTCAGGTTGCGCAGATTCGGCGAGGGATTGATCCACGCCTGCCCCGTCTCATCGAACCAATCGGTTCGTTCCCAGCCTTGCATTTTGATGACATGCAGCCTGGCGTTAATGTGATTTTCCCGATTGAACATTTCCGCGAGTTCGCCCACCGTCATGCCGTGGCGAATGGGCATGGGGAAGTAACCGATAAACGAACGCAGGTCCGGGTCCAGCATGGGACCATCGACTTCCGCGCCGTTAATGGGGTTCGGCCGGTCGAGGACGTAGAAATCGATCCCCTTTTTCCCCGCCGATTCCAGGCAATATCCCAGCGTGGTGATGTAGGAGTAGAAGCGCGCACCCACATCCTGCAAGTCAAAAACCAGGGCGTCGATGCCTTCCAGCATCTGGGCGCTGGGCCGCTGCACATCGCCATACAGGCTGTAGACGGGCAGGCCGGTCGTGGCGTCGCGGGAGGAATCCACCTTGGCACCTTCCGCGGCCGCGCCTTCGACGCCGTGCTCGGGGCTGAATAGCGCCATCAGCTTTACGTCAGGAGCATGAGCCAGCAGGTCGATGGTGCGTTGGCCATCGCTCGCGCGGCCCGAAGCGTTGGTGATCAGCCCCACATGCTTACCGGCAAGAGAAGCGAAGTGTTCCCCTTCCAGCACGTCGATTCCGGTTTTCACGTTGCCATTGCGCAAACCTTGCACGCGGTAACTCTTCATCAGCTCGGTAAAACTGGTGAGGGAGCGGCGGCTGTCCAGAATCTGCTGTTGCGACATTGGCCCCAGCGCCCCCGCCACCAGTGTGGCAAGCGCCGAGCGCAGGCCCGCCACTTCGCCTTTGTTGTTGGGGTGGACGCGGTTGGTCAGCAGAATCACATACGTTTTGGTTACGGGGTCAATCCAGATGGAAGTTCCGGTGTAGCCCGTATGTCCAAACGAGCCCACATCGAACAACTCGCCGCGATTCGAGATGTAGAGCGCGCCCAGCCGCTCGCCATGCCCGGAAGCGAACGGCGAGTCGAGGTCCCACCCGAGGCCCCGCAACACCATCTTGTTGGGAGGAGTCTGGGGCACCGTCATTTTTTCAATCGAAAGCGGACTGAGAATTTGCACGCCGTTGCAGGTGCCGCCATTCAA
Source organism: Acidobacteriota bacterium (assembly GCA_003165615.1). The sequence goes on from PLWR01000607.1 coordinate 7,771, forward strand.
CAACATCTGCGCGAAGATGGAAATATCGTCGGCGGTGGAGAACAGGCCCGCATGGCCAGCCACGCCACCCATATAACGCGACGTAGGATCATGCACTACGCCCCAAAGCACCGGCCCGCTCGAACCGTGCTCGTACTGCGTCGGAGCGATGCGACTGCGGAGCAAGGCGGGAGGCTTGAACATCGTGTCCTTCATGCCCAGGGGCTTGAAGATGTGTTCCACGCAGTAGATGTCCAGCGGCTCGCCGGAAACGCGGCGCACAATTTCCCCCAAGGTCTCAAAGTTGATGTCGCTGTAGATGAAGCGCGTGCCAGGCGGCACATCGAGCTTGGCCGCCACGATCATCTGCATGGCCGTGTCATACCCCGTCCACGCAGGCTTCAGTTCCAGGTCCGGGGGGAGGCCGGAATAGTGTGTCATCAGTTCCCGAATGGTGACCAGTTCTTTGCCGTTTTGCTTGAACTCCGGCCAGTAATCGCTAACCGGCGCGCTGAGCTCGATTTTGCCCTGCTCCACAAGCTGCATCACCGCCGTGGTGGTGGCGATCACTTTGGTCATCGAGGCGATGTCGAAGATCGTGCCCACGGCCATTGGCGCTCTTTCCGGAACCAGCGAGCGCTCGCCAAAAGCTCTGCGGTAGACGACGTGGCCATCGTGGCCGATCAGAACGACCGCGCCGGGAATCTTCTTTGCCTGAACCGCGGCTTCCACGAGAGGAGCGATTCCGTCCAGGCGCTTTTCATTGATGTCGGGGGCGGGCTTCGCGACGGTCGCCGCCAGAATCACGGCCCCCACGCACCACGCCGCTCTCCTGCTTAATTGCCGATTGCCGGTTGTCGATTGACGATTGAAAACCAGGGTGGCGCAGGAGATAGAGCTACATCCCTCGCCCCCTGGGGGGAGNNGGCGGGACGGGTGAGGGGGTCAAACTGTTGCCTATACTCCATACATTCCTCAGGGAGGATACTAACCCGTTCACCCACCGCCTTGCGGTCCCCCCTCTCCCCCAAGGGGGCGAGGGAGGAAGGATTCTTAATTCTGGCCCTAAATTCATGAGTTTCTCCGGATCCAATCCAACATAAAATAGGCGGGCTTGCTCATTGACTGCTACCACAACAAACCCGAATGCTCATTGTCCCGCTCCTTGCGTAGTTTACCGCGCTTCAAGGTCACCGTTTGTGATCTTGACTCCGTACATGCTTGCTGCTCCTGATGGAGTTTGCACCCATCGAAGAAGCCTTTTTGCTATATACTCGCGGCCTCTTGCTGTCAATTATTATTGACGATAGACCATTATCATGCACACGGTGGCAGGCGGTTGGGAAATGGTGGTCAACATCGGCGCGGGCACTGGATTGGTTTACCTGCTGCGCTGGTACTGGTGGCGCATCAACGCCTGGTCGGAAATCTCTTCCATGATCACGGCGGCGGCAGTCTCCATTTTCTTGATGCCTCGGTGTCTTGGTGGTGAATCCCTTTGAGATCGATGAAACCAAAACCTCGCGAACGCCTCACGGAACGAACCAATCCTGCCTCGGCGTCGCTGGATACCAAGTCCACGCGGGAAATCCTGCGTATCATTAATCGTGAGGATCATCGCGTGGCTCCGGCGGTCGGCAAGGCTCTTCCCCAGATTGCTCGCGCCGTGGACCTGGCGGTTGAGGCCATCCGAAAGGGCGGGCGAATGATTTACCTGGGTGCGGGGACCAGCGGCCGCCTGGGCGTGCTCGACGCGGCGGAGTGTGTGCCCACTTTTGGGACTGACAGCGTCATGGCAATCCTGGCAGGCGCTCCCGCTTCTCTCGCCTCCTCGGTGGAAGGAGTCGAGGACAATTCTCAACAAGCGGCGCGGGACTTGAAGAAGATCAAGTTTGCTCGTCGCGACCTTCTGGTGGGAATTTCCGCCAGTGGCGGCGCGCCTTATGTTTTGGGTGGAATGCGATTTGCGCGGACGTTGGGAGCGAAGGTGGTGGGCCTTACTTGCAACCCGGAGGCACCCTTAAAGGCTCTTGCCGATGTCGCGATTATTCCCGTCGTCGGGGCGGAAGTGGTCGCGGGGTCAAGCCGCATGAAGGCCGGGACGGCGCAGAAACTTGTGCTCAATATGATTTCCACGGCGACAATGGTTCGGTTGGGGTATGTGCTTTCGAATAGAATGATCAATGTTCAACCGACGAACCAGAAATTATGGAAACGCGCCGAGGGAATTCTGCTGCAGTTCACAGGAGTCAGCCAAGCCGCGGCCGCCAAGGCCTTGAAGGACTCTCGACGCAGCCTGCCGGTGGCGCTTTTGATGGTATTAAAGAAGACCACTCGATCAGAAGCCGCTCACCTGTTGCAGGAAGGGCCAAGCGTGGCAGAGGTATTGCGCAATGCCATCAAGGAAGTAAGTCGGGAAAGGAAGTGAGTCACTGAATCAGTGAGTCAGTGAATCATTGGCGGACATGATACATTGATTCACTGATTCAGTTTTCTCTGTGATTCAATTGGCAAACACCATGGCGCACCCGACGATTGAACTGAAAAACCGAAGCAAGCGATTTGCGTTGGAAATCATTCGGCTGTTCCGCTCGCTTCCCAAAGGGGAGGATGTTCGCATTATAGCCAGACAGCTTCTGCGTTCCGGCACCTCGGTGGCGGCAAACTATCGGGCTGCGTGTCGGGCTCGCTCCCGCGCGGAGTTCGTGGCGAAAATAGGCATTGTCGTGGAAGAAGCGGATGAATCCGCCTTCTGGTTGGAGCTTCTCGTGGAAAGCGGTATGATTAAGCAAGCGCTGGTAGCACCCATCACGAAGGAAGCCAACGAACTCCTGGCAATTTTCGCTGCCTCTCAAAATACCGCGCGGCAAGGAATAAATAAGGGACTGAATCAGTGAGTCAGTGAATCATTGGCGGAAAAGACTCAGTACTTCGGCTCCTTAATTGATTCACTGACTCACTGATTCACTGATTCACTTTTGATCTTCTCATGGACAAATTTCTCATAACCGGCGGGCGGCCTTTGCATGGCCGGGTAATGGTCAGCGGGGCCAAGAATGCCGCGTTGCCGGCAATGACGGCGGCGCTGCTGACCGACGAGCGCGTGATTCTCCACAATATTCCGCGCGTGCGCGACATCAGCACGCTGCGCAGCCTGCTGGAAGACCTGGGCGTTGATTCCTCCGTCACGCATGAAGCCCACGGCAATCGCATCGAGATTGAAGCCCGCCAGTTGCTCAATCCCGTGGCGCCTTATGAACTGGTCAAGCAAATGCGGGCGTCGGTGTTGGTGCTGGGACCGCTGGTGGCGCGCTTCGGGCAGGCACGAGTCTCGCTGCCGGGCGGGTGCGCTATTGGCGTTCGCCCCGTCAATCTTCATCTCAAGGGACTGGAGAAACTCGGCGCATCCATCAATTTCGACCACGGCTATGTGAATGCCCATGCCCACGGCCTGCGGGGTACCAACTTCTACTTCGACACGATATCCGTGACCGGCACCGAGAACCTCATGATGGCGGCGACCCTTGCTGAGGGGGTTACCGTTCTTGAAAACGCGGCGCGCGAGCCGGAGGTGCAGGACCTCGCCGATTTGCTCAACAAGATGGGCGCCCACATCGAAGGCGCGGGAACACACAACATCCGCATCCAAGGCGTCAGCCGGTTGCATGGCGCTGAGCACAGTGTTATTCCTGACCGCATTGAAGCCGGGACATTCCTGATTGCCGCGGCGATTACCGGCGGTGAACTCGCGGTGGAACGCGGCAACCCGGAACACCTCGCCGCCCTCCTTTCCAAACTCGACGCGGTGGGCGTGCAAGTGGTTCGCGATGCGGGCGAGGGCGCGGACGGCGGCAGCACGCTGACTATCAAGGCGGGAAGCAAGCTGCGTGCCCTTGATGTGACTACGCAGGAGTACCCCGGCTTCCCCACCGA
>PLWR01000616.1 GCA_003165615.1 Acidobacteriota bacterium
ACTCCTGGCGAATGCGCACGCGCCCGTCTCCACCGTACAAGCGGGAGGTCAATTCCCTATCTTCGGGAGCATTGCCGGGCACATTGGAGTCGAGCAGCAGCAGGTCGCAACGACCCACTCTCAACCGCCACACCTTGGCGCGCAACGAACCACTGCGGGTATCGATTTGCACGGTGACGGGTTCACCTGACTTCCCGATCGCCACTTCCATGGGCAACTGGCTGATGTCAGTCTCAAAATACTCCTCCCGCTGCCAGCCGTCCCAATTCAGCCGCTGGCGGAAATACCCCTGGCTGTAGAAGAGCCCGATCCCCACCAGAGGAATGTCGAGGTCCGAAGCGCTCTTGATGTGATCGCCGGAAAGGACTCCCAGGCCGCCGGAATAAATGGGGATCGACTCATGCAGGCCGAATTCCGCGGAAAAGTAAGCCACCGGGCGCGGCCTGAGCACGCCAGCATTTTTGGCGCCCCACGTCCGATCCCTTTGCAGATATTCACGCTGCCGTCGGTAGGCGTAGTTGATTCGCCCGTGCAGAACCAATTCCCGGGCACGGCGCTCCAGCCCCGCGAGTGGGAGTGAGGCGAGCACCGATATGGGATTGTGATTGAACTGGCGCCAACGCACGGGATCGAGGTCCAGAAACAGACTGCCGGAGTCATGGTCCCAGCTCCACCAGAGATTGCGGGCCAGCGACCACAGGCGCTCCTGAGAAGGGGCAATGAAGCGATCGAGAGTTCGAGCTTCACTGACCACCGGGGCAACCTGCGCGGCGGCTTCGGTGAGCATCAGAATCTCATTGTCATTGTAAATGCGCGGGGACTCGGTTTGAACGGTCAGCACACCTTGCAACAGACCTTGATCAATCAGGGGGACACCCAGAAACGACCGGTAAGCGTCTTCTCCAGCTTCGCTGAAGTATTTGAAACGGGGATGGTTCTTGACCTCTTCCACCGCCACGGGGTGCAGTTGCTCCGCCACCAAACCCACCAGGCCTTCATGCGTTCCCATGCGCAGAGTGCCGATACATTGAGGGCGAAGGCCCAGGGTTGCCGCCAGCACCAGGTTGACGCGATCCGGCTCCAACAAGTAGACACAACAGACATCCGTCCGGAACCGCCGGGCGATCAAGGCGACGACGTTCATGAGGGTCTCGGCAGGCTTGTGTCCGTTGTGCGCGAGGTTGGAAATATCCTCAATCGTCAATACTTGGCTGGCATCCAGCGCATCTTCAATTTGGCCCATTCCCATTACTCTCCCTGCCGCCAAGGACTCTCAGCGGCTTTGACAATTCGGTGCAACATAGCGCCGGCAAAGGTCTACCCCCGCAGGTCGAAAACCACCTGCCAACCCTTACCAAGCCTCGGCGGGCGGACGCTGCACATTAGAATGAACAATGCAGAATTCCCCTGCCCCCCAAATGCTTCTTTTGAACTCGAGCTTAGAACCCGCTGGATGGTGGGATCAAACGCTACGTCAACAAATAAGATACACACGACACCTCGGGAAGTCAACCGGACGTTACATTCTTAAATGGCTTGACGCGCCGGAAAGCCGGTGCTGGCGTCATTGGGAATGGGAATCCCCTTCGAAACGCTTGTCATTCCCGCGAAGGCGGGAATCCACCCTCAGCTCGCCAAGCTGCCCGACCAACCCAGAATCCCAATCGCCACCAGGAGGATTGCCAATCCCACGGTCATCAAGCGGCGAGCTGCACGCGAGCTGAGTTTCCACTCTCCCGTCAGGAAGCCAATGCAATTGGCGGTAACCAGGCTGACCACCAAACTGAGCGGCCAGCCGATGGCCGGTCCCAGTTTGCCGAGCTTGGTCGCCGCCGCGCCGTAAGAAAAAAGGCCGCCTGCCCACAGCAGGCCCATGAGAATCGCGAGCCCATAAAGGGGCGCCGATTTCGCCTGCCGGAAGTTGGACCAAGTTCGATTCTTGCCCAGCAAGTATCCACAATAAGCCAGATTGGCAATAGCGCCGCTTTCCAGCACCAGCAACCAGATTACAGTGGACCCAGCAAAGGGGCTATGGCCCGCCTGAACCGCACTGGCGATAATCCCCTGCGACAGGCTATAACCCACGTTCATAAGAGCCGAAAGGATGCCAGCCCCCGCGCAAATCACCAGGCCCACGCCAAAGGGACGGGCGGCGCCCACCATTTGCCGGGAGGCAGGGGTCCCGGCTTTTTCGCTCCGTTCCCGCAGGATTCCCGCGTAGCCGCAGAAGCCCATGCCGGCCAGAGCCGTTACCGTTCCCAGCATGATCGCTTTGCCTTGGGGTTGGCCGAATCGTTCTGGCGCCAGGATCAAAAGGGGCAGGAAGGACCCCAGGGCGGCGCTGGTGGCGAGCACCAGGGTGTTCGCCATCGAGATGCCAACGGCACTCACTCCGAGCCCGAACAGAATGGCGCCAAACCCCCAGATGAAGCCCGTGGCGAGTGCAATCATCTCCGCGCGTGCCGGCGCGGCCGCAAGCACTTGCAGCGGATGCGCGACGCTGAGGACTAATACGATGGGCGGTACGATCACGCAGGCAACCACAATAAAAAGGGCCCAGACAGTCTCCCACGCCCAGCGGCTCAGATAGCGCATGGGCAGGGTGAAATTTCCATTCATAAGGCCCGACATAACCGCCAATGAAATTCCCAAATAAATCGCTGAGGTATCGATCATGATGATTTCGTGCCTTCCTTGTAATCGGCTGCATCCGAGGCGCCAAGGCTAACTGTAAAGTGCCCTAGCGTTCCTTGTTCATCTCGCGACGAATCCGCGTCGGGTCATCGAGCGGCTCCGAGGGAGGAAGCGGTTTCCCTTTGCTCAAGCTGTAAAGAGGATCGCGCGCTTTGCCGGGATCGAAGATGCGGGTGTCCGAAGGCAGCGCCACATACGGGGAAACATCCTGGACGTCAGTGAAACTATCAGCAAGGTCGGTGGCCGCAGCATCATACTGATTGAGAGGCGGAAGGCCCATGATGCGCTCCAGGGTTTTGAGAATACTCAGCATGCTGGTATGCGCATGGGAAACGTTGCGGCGCGAAAAGGGACTGACCACCAGCAGCACACTGCGGTGGGCATCGACGTGGTCACGCCCATTCTGCGCGTCATCTTCCGTAATGAAGACGGCCATCTCCGGCCAGAACCTGCTGTGGGAAAGGAGGTCGATAAATTTGCCGAGTGCCAGATCGTTATCCGCAACGTATGACGCGCGATAGGCGTAACCATCCCCCGGCCGCGGCTTCGCGGTGTGGTCATTGGGCAGCCAGATATAGATGAATTGGGGAAGTTCCTGCTGCCCGATCACATAGCGCTCTTCAAACTCCTTCTTAAATTGCTGAAAGCGGTACTGATCCGGAATCGACGTATTGAACATGGGATAGGTTCGCGAAGTGTTGGAGTAAAGCGATTCCGGAACGGGGATGTTAATCCCCAGCCGCAGCCCCGTGGGTTCATATCCCTCCTCAATTTCCCCGGAGAGCCCTTCGCCATAATTCCGAAAGGTCTTGCCATGGCGCGCCAGATGATCCCACAGCGAGCCCGCTTCAAGATAATCCTCCGGGCGCAAAGAGGAACCTTCCCCCATGCTCGTACGCCCGGGGGCATTGTCATCGTAATACAGATGCGAACGTCCCCCGTAAGCAGGCGGCATCATCGATTCAACCCATTCATTGGGGTAGCTATCCACCAGCCAGTGGTGCCCGTCAAAGGAAACGTCCGAATCCACATAGTAGTTATCGCTGAGGCCAAAGCGCTCGGCGAGGGCGTGATGGTTGGGGGTGACGCGCACGTGCTCCAGGGTCGGCTGGCCGTCTCCACGAACTTCGGCATCCAGCCCCCAGCGCGCCAGGGTGGGATCGCCATTCACTTCCTGGCCGCCCATCGTTCGGATGTCGCCGAAAACTTCGTCATAGGAGCGATTCTCCTTGACGATAAGCACGACGTGGTGAATGCGCGAGCTGGGTCCGCCGACGGCGGGAAGGGGGAAGTCGGCAGGTCGTTGCTTGGGCGGTGCAAGGGGTTCAAAACCGTTGTTGCGAATAACCTTGCCCGTTAGTTCCGCCAGTTCGGAGTCCCGTGGCACGGGGATGATGGACACGGTGCCTTTGGTGATGTCGCCGATATAGTCTCCGGCCGGCCCTTTTTGGAAATTCGCGCCCCCGTTGGGTCCGGCGCCGTAGCCCTTGGCGTTGGCCACATAGAGGGTTTTCCCGTGTTTGCTCACGGCAACTCGCGCCGGAAACCAGCCCGTGGGGATATAGCCCAGCACGGTCTTGCGCCGGGTATCGAACACCGCGACGGCATTGATTCCCGCACAGGCAATGTACAAGCGCAATTCATCCGGGCTGAGCGCGAGGCCGAAAGGCAGAACCCCTCGCAAGCCGCCCACGCCGGGCGCAGGCTCCAGCCGCAGCGTGGCAATCAGGCGATTCTTCCGCGTGTCCAGAATACTGATACTGTCCTGGGCGGAGTTCGAAACATAAGCGCGGTTGTGCCCCGCCACGACAGCGCCGGGACTTGACCCGCCTACGGATTTGTTCCCGATCGCCAGTCCAGTGCGGATGCGAGCCTGCACGGTCGGGGGGCTCCCCTTCGCGTCGAGGATAAAAACCGAATTTGACTCGGGCACGTTGGGGTCGCCCAAGCCGGGTATTCTCTTCCCCGCGATGATGGTGCCCTGCTCCGCTTCCGGTGTCCCCGTGGCGAAGGGTGGAAAATCCAGCCCGGTTTCCTTCGCCCGCGCCAAATCAAATCCTGGAATCACCGAATATTGGAACGTTCCGACGTTGGAGACGTAGATACGATCGCCCCCGGGGCTCACGGCCACGGCGAAGGGCAGCCTCCCCACACCCACGCGCCATCGGATGCTTCCCCCGCGAGTTTCTATCACCACCAATTCGAAGTGGGCAAGGTCCAGAGCATAAAGAAGCTCGCCATCCGGAGAAAGCGCCAGCGCCCCGCTAAAGCTGTGGCGATAAGCCTTCCCGTTAAACTCCCCGTCCAAGGCCACCACTTGCGACCGCTGCCCGATTTGCAGGTCATACACATCGATTTTGCCAGTGTCCCCTTCCGAAACATAAGCCGTCCGGTTGTCTCCGGCGATGGCGAGCCCCATATAGACGCTGGAGGGCTCCACGTCGGAGTGTTTGGGCGGGTAGCCAGGGGGAATCTGCTGCACATCGGGCGTGCTGCTGCCCAGCGAACTGATGATCGAAAGCGAGAACGGCCAGGTGCCGGTATTGGCTGTCACCAGCAATTTCCCATCGGGGCTCAGCGCCATCCCGTAGGGGTGCGGCTCCACGGTAACTTGCACCCCTTCCGGCGTGATTAATCGCCCGTTGGGTAGAACAGTTTCGCCCGTCGGATTGATTTGGGTTGGCAGGTCCCCCGCCGGCGCGGCCAAATAGATTCTCCTATTGCCCCTTCCCGCCTTCACCAGCATCGGTGGCTTCACAATCAAATACAATGCCACCATAACCAAGCCCACGAGCAGAACCACTCGTCGCATAAGATGTCTCCCAACCCCATCCCCACCATCTTTTCGTAGCATGTCAGAGGCCACCACCTCCGCCTCAGGGCTCCGTCAAAGTCCCTGATGCGGGACATCTCCAGAGCTATGAATACAC
>PLWR01000567.1 GCA_003165615.1 Acidobacteriota bacterium
TCACCACCGGCCAGTGCTACGACATCTCAGGCGGAAGAGCGACGTACTGAAACCCGCGTAGTCAGTCATCAGCGGCCGCGTCACTCGTCAATCCGCGCGCTTCGAGGGCCGCGGCGTGGTCCGCCAAATGCTCGCTGAGTTCGCGGAGAATTTCCTCTTCGCGGTGAGGCGGCAACCCCAGCTTGCCTAAGCGCTCCCGAAGATACTTCTCGTTATCCGGCATGGGTGACTCCACTGGCTGGCGGAGCGCGGCGGGGCCGCGACCAAACATGTAGGGGCCAGCGGCGCTGGCCCTGGGCCGAACGCCGTTCGGCCCCACTTCCGGTTATGCGGCATGGGCGACTCCCGCGATGCAATGCAGTGCCTGGAAAAACCGGGCCCATTCCTCGCGCAGTGGCGCCAGTTGCTTTTTGCCCTTGGGCGTCAGGTGGTAGTAACGGCGCTTACGTCCACTCTGGGCTTCTTCCCAATTTCCCTTCACCCAACCACGTTTTTCCATGCGGTAGAGCAGAGGATAGAGCGAGGCCAGGTTGAACTGGAGGACGCCGCCGGTGACCTGGGAAATGCGTTTGGAGATTTCGTAGCCGTGCAAGGGTTCCTGGTCAAGCAGCGCCAGGATGGCCAGCTCGCCGCTGCCACGCTTGATTTTGGTGTCGATTCCAGTCACCTTTGGCTCCTATAGATTGCTATCCTATATATCGGGAGGAAGTCTGTCAAGAGAAATGCTTCGGGTGCGGGCATAAGAACTTCACCAAAGAGACACAGAGGTCACGGAGAACAGACGCAGATAAGAACTGTGGGTCCACTAACTGAGCAATCGTATCGCTACCGGTGTAGGCAAAAGCGCTTTTCTCCGTGGCCTCTGTGCGCTCCGCAGTGAGTCTATTCCTCGTGGTGCGTGGAGATGTCAACCGGCCACGCGAATCTATGCGGAGGTGGGGCGGAAAGAGGCGGGGGCCATTTCCATTGCAGGGAAATGGCCCCATTGCTGGATCTAAGATGCCTTACGCCTTCGCTTGGGGAGGCTTTTCCTGGTCAGTCCGGACGGTGCGCAGGCGAGCCGCTTTGCCCCGCAACTTGCGGAGGTAATAAAGTTTGGCGCGGCGCACGCGGCCGGATCGCACCACCTCAATCTTGTCGATCACGGGCGAGTGCAAGGGGAAGATTCTCTCCACGCCGGTGCCAAAAGACATCTTGCGGACCGTAAAAGAGAAATGGTTGCTGGCGCGTCGAAGGCCGATCACCGTGCCTTCGAATATCTGGATTCTTTCCTTTTCACCCTCTTTGATTTTCACGTGGACCTTCACAGTATCGCCGGGGCGAAACGGCGTGACGTCCTTCTTCAACTGCGATTGTTCAACTTTTTCGAACGCATTCATGGTTCTATTCTCCCAAACTTTTCGAGAGTCCTTGGCAGGGGCTGGGTTTCAGCCTTGCCGCGCCGGCCTCGAAATAAAGATTCAAAATCGATGTCGCTACAAAAACCGAACTGCACGACTGCCCGTCGTGCTTCGATCTAGCGCCGACGTTGAGGTCGGGACTTTTCGCGAAAAGCTGACCTCAAGGTCAGCGCTACAGCTCTGTATCCTTGAGCGAGGCAAGCCACCAGCGGTCTTCTTCGCTCAGGGGAACCTGGGCGAGCAGGTCAGGCCGGCGTCGCCAGGTCTTTTCCAGGGCCCGCCGTCGCCGCCACTGGCGAATCTCCTCATGATCACCGGAAAGCAGAACATTCGGAACTTTCCAATCACGAAACTCCGCCGGGCGCGTGTAGTGCGGGCAGTCAAGCAACCCATGCCGGATTTCCCCGTCTGCCGGAACGGCAAAAGAATCCTGCTCGCGCGATTCCTCGTTTCCAAGCACTCCGGGCCGCAGGCGAACAGTGACTTCCATCAACACGGCAGCGGGCAATTCACCACCGCTCAGGACAAAGTCGCCGATGGAAATCTCATCGGTGGCAAGATTTTCCGCCACCCTTTCGTCAACGCCTTCGTAGCGGCCGCAAATCAAAACCAGGCGTTCCGCGTGTGAAAGTTCTTCCGCCACGGATTGACTCAGCAAACGCCCCTGGGGCGAAAGCAAAATCACCCGCAGACTTTTTCCCGGCGCTTCGCTTTGCAACGCTTCCACCGCCCGGAATACCGGTTCCGGCTTGAAAACCATTCCCGGGCCGCCGCCGAAAGGCCGATCATCCACTGTGCGGTGCCGGTCGTCCGTATAATCCCGCAAGTCGTGCAGCCGGATCGCAGCGTGGCCCGATGCCATGGCCCGCTTCAGCAGTCCGTGCTCCAGGATGCTGCGGAAGAAGTCGGGAAAAATCGTAATCACGTCGAAGGTCATGGTTCCGGCGGCTGGGAGCTGGAATCAGCAAATTCTGAATTCTGAATTCTGAAAAATCGTCGCGGTGCGGCATCGATCAACTGTGACCGTGTCTTCCTGCGTTCAGAATTCATAATTCAGAATTCAGAATTCCTCTAGCGTCCCACCCTACTCATTCAACTCGATCAGCTCCTCCGGCGGGTCGATCACGATGGTCCGGGCGGCGATATCGATTCGCGTGCAAATTTCCTGCGCCAGGGGAATCAGCACTTCACTTTTTCCGTCGGGGCGCCTGACGTGGAGCACATCCACGCCACCCGTGAGTTCAACTTCGACGACGGTCCCAATTTCCTTTCCCCGGCGCTCCCAAACCACGCGACATCCATGCAGTTCGCACAAGTAGTAATGGTGCGGGGGAAGCGGCGCGCGTTGCTCCCACGGGACGAAAATCTGGAGCCCGCGCAGGCTCGCAGCACTCTCAATGCAGTCAATTCCAGAGAACTTCAGGATGATCTGGCCCTTATGGGGCCACCCGCGTTCCAAAGTGACTGGCTTCGGAGCGTGGCCGGGAACTTCCAGGAACACACTTTGCAGTTGCTGGAAGCGGGCAGGAAAATCGGTTAGGATCTCCGCCGCAACCTCTCCTTTGCGCCCTTGGGGCCGGAGAATGCGTGCGATGACCAGGAATTGCCCGGGTCCGTTTTGCGCCAATGCCTCTCCCGTCCCGCACGCCGCTTCCGCCCGCATGTGAGGCGAAAGGCTCCCTTATTCCAGAATCTCCAGCGTAAAGCGCTTCTTGAGCTTCATGCCGGCCGCGTTGAGGATGGTACGGACGGAGCGCGCCGTCCGTCCCTGCTTCCCGATCACTTTCCCCAGGTCGGAGGGATGTACCCGCAATTCCAAGACGGTTACTTGTTCGCCCTCCACTGCCCGCACCGAAACCTGGTCGGGATTATCCACTAGCGCCTTGGCGATGGCTTCGATTAAATCTCTCATCTGGCCCTCCCGCGCACTTGAAGTGACGTTCCGAGGTTGGTTGGAATCAGTGTGTATGAACGCATAACCGCACCTCTTGCGGGCCCGGCGGTCAACGCGAGGACCGATGCATCGTCTAGGCGGCTGGGACCGGCGCCGGCGCCGGAGACTTCTTCAAGAAACTCTGTACGGTCTCTGAAGGCTTTGCCCCTTGTCCGATCCAATAATCCACGCGCTCGCGTTTCAGCACGATCTCCGGCGGCGTTCGCCGGGGATTATAATGGCCGATGATTTCCACAAAGCGCCCATCGCGAGGCCTCTCGCGATCAATAACTACCACTCGATAACTGCTCTTCTTTTTGGCCCCTGTTCGAGCCAGACGTATTCTTAGCAAACTTCCCCCTTTTGATGTTCGATCGTCGATTGACGATGGTTAATTGGCCTTTATCAATCGTCAATCGGCCATCGGCAATCGAAAATTCATTTCGTCGTCACTAACCCCGCCGCATGGAGACGATCACGCCCCCGCCGGCATACGCAGCTTGCTGAGTCCCCTGCCCAGCAGGCTGGTGCTCATGGACTTCATCATTTTGCGCATTTGGAAGTATTGTTTCAAGACCTGATTTACTTGCTGGACGGATGTCCCGCTCCCGCGGGCGATGCGCTTGCGCCGCTTGCCGTTGATGATCTCGTGATTGCGGCGCTCCTGGACAGTCATGGAGTTGATAATTGCCTCAATATGAATCAGCTCTTTCTCCTCCACTTTGACCTTGCCGGCGTCCTTGAAAATACCGACTTTGGGGAGCATCCCCAGCATCTGCTCCATCGAGCCCATACTGCGCACCTGCTTAAGCTGATCGCGGAAGTCTTCCAGCGAGAAGGTGTCAGTCTGAAGCTTGCGATGGACATCCATCGCCTTCTGCTTGTCGATCTTCTGCTCGGCCTTTTCAATCAGCGAAAGGATGTCGCCCATGCCGAGAATGCGGGAGACGATCCGCTCCGGATAGAAAACTTCCAGTTGATCGTACTTTTCGCCGATACCCATGAACTTGATGGGCTNNTGGGCTGGCCGGTGATGTAATGAATCGATAGCGCCGCGCCGCCGCGGGCATCGCCATCAAGCTTGGTCAGAATCACGCCGGTCGTGCCCAGGCGCTCGTGGAAATCCTGCGCGCTGCGTACGGCGTCCTGACCGATCATGGCATCAGCAACCAGCAGTACTTCACTGGGCCGCAGCTTGGTGCGCAATTCACCGACTTCGTTCATCAATTCCTGGTCGATGTGCAGGCGGCCGGCGGTGTCAACGATCAGCACATCATGACCGCGGTCGGCGGCATCCTTGCGCGCGGCCATGGCTAATTCAATGGGCGAGTTGATGCCCTCCCCGGTGAAAATCGGAATCTGAATGGCCTTGGCAATCACCGCCAACTGCTCCCGCGCGGCAGGGCGGTAGACGTCGGTGGATACCAAGAGTGGGCGGCGCTTTCGACCTGCGAGCCAGAGGGCTAACTTGCCGGAAGTGGTGGTCTTGCCGGAACCTTGCAGCCCGACCATCAGGAAGACCGTGGGGTATTCCTTGGAAAAAGTCAGCAGCGAGGCTTCGCGACCCAGGATTCCCACCAACTCGTCGCGAACGATGCGAATCACTTCCTGCGCCGGCGAAAGGCTGGCTCGAACTTCTTCGCCCAAGGCCTTCACTCGGACGCGGTCGAGCAACTCCTTTACGACATTGAGGTTGACGTCGGCGTCAAGAAGCGCCAGGCGCACCTCGCGCAAGGATTGGTCAACCACCTCGTCGTTAAGAACTCCATGGATTCGGAGGGTCTTAAAGACCTTTTGCAGCCGGTCTTGGAGTGCGTCAAACATTTATTTCAGCCAACAGAAAAGACAAATCCCCTGCGCCGGTCCCCGTCCAACGAGGAACGACAAAAACAGAATGGCTATGTCATTTTACGCCCTTTGCGAATTTCCTGCAAAACGCGTCTTTTCAATATATCACCAGAACCGGGTTGAGGGAATGACGAAACCAACGGGGCTTCATGTGACAAATTGTCGATTCAGTTTTGGCGACCCCCGGGAGCGATACATGGAACAGCCTCTAGCCACCTCAAAGCCAACAATGATTCACCACCGTAACCCGGCAGCGACATGACTCGTCGAGAATACTGCATCGAAGAAAGCTTGCATGCCAGAGCGCAGTTCGTTTTTGCCTGGGTGGGAAGGCGAATGGAACCTCGGATCTCTGGGGACAGGATTCAATAGAGATGTTGCACCATGGCAAGGAATTGCGGCGAGATCCGACATGGGGAAGAATCCTGGCGATATCCCTGTTGGCATTGAGTTCAGCACGAACCTCATTCACCCGCGAACGGGGCCAGGATGTTACGCTGGAAATTCCCCCGGTGAAGACCACCTTAAAGGTCGAAGACCATCCGATGGTCATCACCACCTCGGGAACGGTCACCATGACGTCGCAGCAGCGGGACCAGGTGGCCTTCCGGCTGGAACTGGTTGCTGACCTATCCGAATTCCAGCAAAACATTACCGAAGTTCTTCGCTCCCAATTGGACAAGTCAGACCGATGCGGCGAGCGCATCGAAATTCAACACGCGACGCTTTCTCCGGCTGATCCTGCGAGCGTGGTAACGGCGCAACTCCACTACGAGCGCTGGGCGTGCACCAAGATGTTCGGAAAGCAGACGGCGCATCGTTTGGTAGGAGGGAATGCGGTGGTGGAAATGAAGCTCACCCCTGTGGTGGAAGATGGCCGCACGGTGCGGCTGGAACCGGAGTTGGGGACGATTCAAGCGGACGGCTCATTGGGCGAACTTCTCCGCACGGGGCCTATCGAACAGATGCTGCGCGATAAGATGAGTCACGCGTTGCTCTCCGCCACGGAAAAGGGCACCAACTTCAGTGAGACGCTCCCGCCGGCGGCACAGGGCTTTGCCACGGTTCGGAGTGCGCGCTTCAAGGATACCGGTAACGGCCGTCTGGCCGTGGTTTTGGATGGAGAGATCCACATCAATTCCGACCAGGCACAATCGCTCAAAAACCAATTGCAAGAGCGCGCCTTGCAAGCACGATAATACCTTCCTTCAGATCAGCCCGCCGTCCTTGTGGTGGGTTCGCCAACAAATAAGTTGCTCGACTGCCACCGACAGCACGCACACACCGCCAGCAATGGAGACGCTTACCTCCAACAGGTACTGGAGCATGTCTTCGTGACTGGGGGCGCTGACCGTAGCCGCGAGGGCAAATCCGTGAACTACGGCCCAAAGGCCAATAATGGCGCACAAAACGAGGGTTACCACTCGCAGGGCGGTCTTGAACATAGTCACCCACCTCTTCCGCCCGAAGGGCACACGCATCGGCTGAGAGATTCATACACCCGAATGAGGGTAGGGTCAACTCAAAGTGCATCGCCGGAGGAAGTTGGATTGGGCGGGCTGGAAAGCACGGTCATCGGGCAGTTTGATTGCTGAAAGGGCAGACTCTGGCCGCCGAACCGGACTTCGCAAGGATTCGAAAGCGCCCAAAGCGCGTTACCGCGGCAAACTGAATATGAGGTGAATGTGCGCCGGCGAAGACAATTATTCCGCAGATTGCTTTCAGGAAGGAAGCGAGCAACTAGAGGTTCAAAAGATAGTCGGAAGCCGTAAGGTTCCCGAATCTCACCGTGTTCACACGTTCTCCCACCACATTGGCAAAGTACTCGAGGATGGAGGTCAACTTCAAAGTGGCCGGCCCTTCGCGCAATTTCAGCAGGTGGCGCGTAAAAAGAGAAGCGAAGACCAACTTGAAGTAACAAATCAAAAGACGCTCTTCATAGTTATAGCGCTGATTGACGTTCGCCGCATTCTTGAGGAGGTAGGTGAGCGCCAGGAAATCACATTTGAGCGTCAGGGTCAGCCGCGGATATTCCACGGGAGAGCCCAAATCCCCGAGGGCCTTCCGTACGGATGGGAACTCCAGACGATTGGCGTTGACAATCGATTGGGAAAATTCCTGCGTGAACTGCCGGCGCAGGATCTTTTGGCAAAGTGCCTGGAGATAAAAGAAAAACAGCCCAGTGGAAATTATCAATATCAGGGCCGCCATAAACATAATCCACCTCTGTGCACTATCTAGTCAGCAACGGCCTCTAACAAGCCTTCCTGGTTCCCCACCCTCGAACGAACGGGAATTTCCTGAGGCGTCCTGGTGATGGCATAAATCCAAATTAACAGCATTCCCAGCGTACAAACCGGGTTTAGGAAATTGAAAAGGAGGCGCGCGAAGTTCTCGCCAAGCGTGACGTGATACAACGCCAAGCCAGCGGCCTCACCCGCGAACTGGACACCCAACCCGCAAATTAACAGTCCAAGCTCGTCGTCATCAATGGCGAGTTGCTGAATCATGACGTAAAGCAGGGTATTCAGGACCAGGCAACTAAAGNNTAAAGATGGGCGTAATTTCGGGTAAGAGCGAGGGCCGAGACTCCCAGTACCAAAATAAAGACCGAAACGAGCACCAGACGCACAAACTTCCACATTCGATCTTCATGAGCACATGCGCGATGGAAGAAGCCGCACACCAACAGAAACGCGCCCAGGGCAAGAACGACGTCCGTCACCCAATAGAAATAATAGTATTGGGTGGATCCCTGGCCGAAGAAGCTCAGCGAAGCGGAACGCGCCAGGCCATCGAGCATAAACAGCGCGGCGACGTAGAGGCAGAGACCCTTGAGGCGACGCCATCTTCCTTGCCAAAAGAGCAGCAAGCAGATGGTGGCCTCAACCACGTAGCCAGCATATTGAAGACCGCATGTAAGAAGCTGGTCGCTCATAAGCGTGACGGAAACGGCCAATTCTCTAAGCGCTTCCGTTCCGCTCAATCCTGGCGACGGAAGCTACTTAACTAATGGGCGGCAAGGGCGCCGGGCTCGTGCCAATTCCAGCCGCGTTAATCGGTGGCAGCGGCGCCGGGCTGGTTCCAATTCCTACGTTAATCGGTGGCAGCGGTGCCGGGCTTGTTCCAATTCCAACATTGATCGGCGGCAGCGGTGCTGGGCTTGTCCCAATTCCTGCCATGTTAATCGGCGGCAGTGGGGCCGGGCTGGTGCCGATTCCTGCAACACTATGACGAACCGTAACGCTGGTCAATACTACCAACAATGCAAACGTAAAAGCTAGATTGAAATTCTTCAAGGCTTTCCTCCAGAGTGAAATGTCTATCTGGGCGGAAAGCCTATGCCATTGCTAACTACAAGTCAATACGTTTCTAAACACCTTTCCCACCGCTAGCATTTTGACCAAAACGGTCCTAATGTCAAGCGATATCTGCAACTTCCATGCACGCATTTCACTTTCAGGCGCAACAGTACTGCCACCCCAGTACTTTGGCAATAGTACGATCGTACCAGTCTCAGGAGAGCCCCCCGCCAACCCACTCGACTCCAAGGGAGGTTGCGGATTCCCGTTGGCTGCAACCCGTGCGACGTTAATAAAGTTTCACAGTCTTTGAGTTGACCCCAGCGGGGGTGAATGGCATCATACACATCATCGTATTCGGGGTATTGCGGAGTGTGCAGCATGAAAAGCATGAAACGGTATTTGCCTATTGCTCTGGTAGCAGGAGTGGTCGGGGTGCTTGTCCTGGCGAGCTTTCCTCCCAAGTGGTTTGCCCAGGCCCAGGAGCCGTCGCCATCCAGCCAACAGCCAACCTCAGGACCACAGCCTGACGTGGGCGAAACAGTTCTGGTTCCGAAGAAGTCCCAGCCGACTACCGCGCAGCCAACTACCACACAGCCGGGGACGAAGCACGAGAAGATCAATCCCGACAATATCTATACGCTCTCGACTGCCACCAATCTGGTCAACGTGGATGCAATGGTTGTCGACAGCAATGGAAGCCCGCTCCAAAATCTGGAGAAAAAGAATTTCCAGTTATACGATGACGGCGTCCCCCAAGCCATCACCAACTTCGGAACCGGCGAAGCTCCCATGACCGTTTGTATGCTGGTGGAGTTCGCCAGCCGCTCCTGGCAGTTCCTATATATCGCTCTTCGATATAGCTACTCTTTCCTGGATGTCATACACCCCAAAGACTGGATCGCGGTGGTCTCCTTTGATTTGAAAACTCAAATCCTCACCGATTTCACCCAAGATCGCTCCGAGGTGCGGGCGGGTCTGGATGAACTCCGTATCCCGGGATTCAGTGAAGCGAATCTCTACGACGCGCTGACTTATGTCGAGGACCGAATGAAGGAGGTGCATGGGCGTAAAGCCATTGTGGCAATAGTAACGGGCGTTGATACCTTCAGCAAGTTGACCTATGACCAGACCCTGAAAATCGTGCGGGCCTCGGACACACCCATCTACCCCATCAGCATCCTGGAATTCATGACCATTCGCAGCCCCAGAGGCGACAACATCACGAGTTTGCAGGCCGAAAATGCGCTCAAAACCATCGCCTCCTACTCCGGTGGTCAGGCTTATTTCCCGCGCTTTGAGCAGGAGGTGCCGAGCGATTACGAGCAAATCGCGCAGCAACTTCGCACGCAATATAGCCTGGGCTTCGTTCCCACCAACGCGACCAAAGACGGCCAATTCCACAAGCTCAAGGTTGCGGTGATCGACGAGCAGGGAAACCCCCTCACGATTTTCAATCAGAAAGGCAAGAAGGTGAAATACCACGTGGTGGCGCGCGACGGTTATTACGCCCCGAAATCGTAACCCCATCACGCCGGTCAGGGATTTGCGGATTCTCGTCCGAATACAAAAATTGCCCCCACTTCCCGTTGGAGATCCAACCAACGCGAGTGGGGGCTTGTCATTACCGCGGGCGTCCGTTGTATCAGCGGCCGGGCTGACCCCTCAATGAGAAAAGTGCCGCACGCCGGTTAGTACCATGGCGATGCCATGCTGGTTGGCCGCGGCAATGGCGTCGCTGTCGCGAACCGACCCGCCGGGCTGCACAATCGCCGTGACGCCCACTCGCCCCGCTTCTTCCACTCCATCGGGGAAGGGGAAAAAGGCGT
>PLWR01000120.1 GCA_003165615.1 Acidobacteriota bacterium
TCCAAGGTGGAAAATCATTGCCTCTCATCAAACCGGGTATGTTTTGCTAACCTCAGATTAATTACAATAGATTTTGTTCCGAAATTTCTTACCTATCCGAACTTGAAAAACGCTTGTCAGCACCACCCCGCCGCTCGGCGCGCCGGGGTGGTTACGCCTGGCTAAAGTGTTCAAACCGAGCCTTCGCGTCGGAGATGGTGGGCATGCCTTCCTGATCCACAAATCCCAGTTTGCCTTGCGCGACGAGTCGCTGGTGCCCGAGCAGCAACGCGGTGCTCTGGCGGAACCAGGGCTCGAACTCCGGATCGAGAGCGAAAGGATCCAGAAGGGGCCGCGACTCCGGCGTGTTATGTTCCGTTCCATTGAAGACGGGCCACCATCGCCGCTGCGCAGCGGAGACAATCTCCTGCAGGCGCTCGCGCGTGTTGCGATGGGGAATGACTTCCACGGCGTAAAAGCCCATGACTTCCAACCTGTCCAGAAGTGCCTCGATATTCTGCTCGCCGGCCAGAACCGGATTTCCCAGAACCGGGTAGGTGGGAATGGACCCGAAGGCCAGGAAGATCGCGCGCAGGTCGGCCACTGAAACAAAAGCATCTGGATCCTCGCGCACAAAACAGGGCGCACCCGCCTTGAGGAGCTTCGACCGGAGGAAAATTTGCAGAGTAGCGTCGTCCCCTCCTGCCGGAGGAGTCGTGCCGCAGCAAGCTGCCATAATTTCGGCGAGAGGCTTTCCCTGTTTCGTGGCCAGTTCGCGCAACCGCAGAAGCAGGGCATAGGCCACGTGCCGCTCCGTGGCATTCCCGCGCGGGGTCAGCGCCACGACGTCCTCCCATGCAGGACCGTCAACGCCCAGGCGGTCCCGGAAAACTTCCGCCACCTTTGCGGTTATTTCACGATTGCGACGATCCAGCGCCGCACGCATGCGGGCGAGGTTGCGCATTTCGGGGGAAGATTCCGCTGGATTCCGGGTGATGCCTTTGCCGCACAGGTAAATACGGCCCGGGTTGTCAGGATCGTTCAGCTTAAGACCGGCTTCCGCCGCATCACGGTCCACGGCGACGGCCTCAAGAGAGAATGTGGCGGCAATGCCGGCAACTTCGCAGGCGCGGCGAAACTCCTCATGCCCGGCAACCGTGTAGTGGTCGTTGATTCCCAGAACCGCGATCCCTTCCCGCGCCGCCTGCCATACGGCTTCTGACGGCGAGCGGAACACGCTGAACGACTCACTGGTGTGAATGTGGCAATTGGTTCCGCGGTGAGGCCGGGGGCCGAGTTGCGCGCAGAGTTGCGCCAGCGCGGCGATACGTTGCTCGGGCGTACCCTGCCAAAGCTCCGTCTCGAGTTCCTTCCGACGGTCTGCCAGTGGGTTATTCATCGAACCATGACCTGTCCGCTATCCACCACCAGTGTTTGACCCGTGATGCAGCGTGCGGCATCGGAGCAGAGGAAAACTGCGGCCGCGGCAATGTCAGAGCGCTTGATGTCGCGTTTGAGAGCGGTCAAATTCACATAGTAGGGGATGACTTCCTCAGGCTTGATCCCCTTTTTGCGAGCGGCGGTCTTGATATACTCCGGGTTCCAGATTTTCGACCCTTCGAAAACATTGCCCGGGGCAAGGGCATTGACGCGAATGCCATCGCCTCCCAATTCCAGCGCCCAACCTCGCATCAGGTGCAACTCTCCGGCCTTCGTAGCATTGTACGCGGAGTTGGCCCGCGATGCGTCCAGACCGCTCTTGGACGAGAGTATGATCATCGCCCCGCCGTCCGCCTGGGCGCGCATGATGCGTGCCGCCTCCCGAGCCACCAGGAAATAGCCCGTGAGGTTAATCTCCAGAGCCCTCCGCCATAAATCCACCGGCATATCCACCAGCTCGTAGGCGGGGGCAATTCCCGCCGCGCACACCGCGATGTCAACGCCTCCCCAATGGCGCAGCACCTGGTCAAATGCCGTGGCGACGGACCGCTCGTCGGTCACATCCATGTGTACAGGAAACGCGCGGGCGGGAGCGGCAGAGGCGGCAGCGGCTTCCTTTGCGCCGGAATCATCAACGTCGCAGAAGGCCACCGCGGCTCCAGCTTCCACCAATCCTAGCGCGATGCCACAACCCAGACCCGACGCCGCGCCCGTCACCAACGCGACCTTGCCCGCCAAGCCTTCGGTGGCCATGCCCAATAACTTTGAACGATAGTGTTCGGCTTCCCAGTTGATAATGAAGGCGGCGGACGCCGGGGCAAGATTGTGCGCGCTGCCGCGTCCGGATGCCAGATGGGTTATCCCCGCGGCAGCCACGGCCAGTGACTCCGCCGCATCAAGCTTCTTCGCATCTTCAGCCAGCAAAAACGTTCCCACCTCACGAACCACAGCCACGCGGGGCGGAGCCTTCTCCACCAGAGCAGCTTGCAGTCTTGCCGGCAAGTCCTTCAGGGATTCGGCCAGAATCGCCCGGGCGCCCGTATAAACGATGTGGTCCGGGGTCAGTGATCCGGCAGCCAATAATTCCGCTCGTTCATCGCACGCCACACTGGCCAGTTCGGAATTGCCGGTCAACCGGGCGAAAGGCGCGCGCCCCTTCACTTCTCTCCAGCCCTTGCGCAGCAGGACCATGGCCTTGCGCAATGTCGCGGAATCCGGTCCTTGGGGTGCACGACGCGGCTTCATCCCTGGCTGGAAATAACGCTCGCACCGGCTCACCCATTCCGCATGGAGCGCCACACAGGCCTGAGCCTCGGGGGCGGAAACCAGCAGGCCGTGGTTCTCCATGAACAGGACCACGGGCAGACGGCCATGGGCACGTTCGTAAGCCTCAGCAGCTGACTTGATGGTGTCCGCCAGGCTCCAGCCGGGATCGGTGTAGGGCACCCAGAGCGGGGGGAGCTCACCCGCGGGCGTGATCTCTTCCAATGCCTTCAACCCGGGCCCACAGTTCAGGGCATTAGCGGCAACAGGATGGGTGTGAATGACGAACCTGCCGAGCATGGCGTGCAGCGCGGTTTCAACGGAAGGCCGCCCGCTGCCGCCGACGATAGCGGAGGAAAAATGCTTCAGCACGCGGGCTTCGCGGGTGTCGGTTTCCAGCGTGGCCAGATCTTTCTGCTCAAAAATGCTCAGAACCGCCGCGACGTCCACTTCCACCCAGCCCGCCGACTCGCTCATGGAAGTCAAGGCTGTACCACTGGCCTTGATGGCCATCGTTCGACCGTCGGGCGATTTCACCGAGGTGTTTCCACCACCCGCTTGCACGTAATCCGTTCGAGAGCCGACAGCGCAGGAGATTTCAATGAGCTGCGCCAGAGATTGTTTATCCATTATGGGTATCGCTAATCGCAAACAATGACGGTTTTAATTCCCTGACCCGCCTCGATCACGGCGTAGGCCTTTACCATATCCTGCAACTGAAACCGGTGAGTGAGGAAGCGTTCCCAAGGCAGGTCATCGCGAGAGACCATGGCCAGAGCCTGGTGGTAATGCTGGAGGTTGGAAGCAAAACATCCAAAGACAGAAATTTCATTGTAATGGATGAAATTACTGTCGATGGGGAGAATGGGGTTGTCTTTGGGCACACCCGCGAAAAATGAAACCCGACCTTTCTTCCGGACCAACTTCAAGGCATCAGCCTGAGCCGCTTTCACCGAACAGGCGGTAATCGCGATATCGAATTTCTCCCCGCCCCCCGCCGCCAGAATCTTGTTGACCGCGTCGCCCCCCGAGGTGTTTACAGCCAAGCCGAGCCCAAACTCCGTCACATAATCAAGGCGCTCCTGCGAAACATCGGCCACGATGATCGGGCTGCAGCCCCGCGTCTTCAGGCTGCTGGCATGCATGATACCGATCGGCCCGGCCCCGAAAATGACGGCGCGATCACCCGCCTGAGGAGATAAATACTCCTGGCCGTTCAAAACACAGGAAAGCGGCTCAATCAGCGCAGCGCGCTCCACGGACATGGAATCCGGAATGGGAATGACATTGCCCTGGGCAACCGCGGCGGCGGGAATCTTAACGTATTCGGCGAAGCCCCCGGCATAATCGTAGCCCAGCGCCGTAAAAGCATCACAAAGATTATATTGTTTGCGCTGGCAGTAAATACACTTCCCGCACCCCACCACTGTTCCTACCACAGTCTCTTGCCCAAGGTGGAGTCCATGGTCCACGCCCGAGCCCATCTCGTAAACGGTTCCGACGATTTCGTGGCCGGTAATGGCAGGCGGCACCACGTTCTTCTGCCCGTGGGTGAAGATGCGCTTGTCGGTCCCGCACACCGAACAGCGCTGAACCCGCAGGACGACTTCCCCAGGGCCCGCCATGGGCTTCGGGACATCCTCGATTCGCACGTCTCTTACCCCGTGGAAAACTGCGGCTTTCATCAGAGCACTCATTTATCTCGTGCCTCCTCCGGCTGGAATCCAGATCCCGAACCCGCAAAGCGGACTCGGCAAGATGTTTTGCGCCCCATGCCCCCCATGGGTATCAGGTAAGACAGGAACAGAGGGATCGGGATGGGTCTCCAAATTCTCGTGCCCACTAACACTGCCAAAAAGCTCTGCGCACAAACTACAAAGTATACATGCAATATCAGGGTCATTCAACTTGCTTTGCGCGCAGGTGCTGGTGTCATTTGGAATGGAAACCCTTCCAAAGCACCAGTCATGGCGGCGAGCGCTGGGCCAAGGGAGCGAGGGACTCCCGACTTCAAAGCGCGCGCAGCCAAGCGAGCATGGTTTCTGTTTTGGCGGGGGGCACGCCTTCCGCCCAAATGCACTCATCTCCATTGCGCTCCATCAGGACCGCGCCGCTCGCTGCCGATCCAATAAACTCATTCGCGCTGGAGCGTTTGCTGGTGGTAAGGTCGGAATACTTATTTGCCAGAATGGTGTGGTAGTCACGGAAGAACGCCTGAGCCTGTTCGGGACTGGTCCAGCGCGTGCGCGCCACCAGCGTGTAGTCATTCCCACCAGAGTTCTCATAGAGCAGATACCGGTCCGCCAGCCACGCTGGCCCTAGCGTTTTGCCTTCGTCTTCGGAAATGAGTTGCCCAAGGAGGGCGTAGTAGCCGAGTTCGCCCAACGAGTTCCCCGTCAGAAACCGGAGGCCCGGCGCAAGTTCAAGCGCCGGCGGACGCGTCAATTCGACCTTGGGAAGCACCTGATGATTGAAATAGACCTCCGGCTCGAAGATTTCTTTGGTGCTTTCCGGAGGATGCTCAAACAACACATTGAGGTCTTTCCACCCACCGCGTTGCAGACCGGCTTGGATAAAGCCCATGCCTTGTACATAAGGGAAGAGGAGCTGCACGCGGAAGAAGTAGGGCGCATTCGAAAGTTCCGCAGAACCTCCGAGCTCCCCGGAACCCAGGGCATCGAGCAAAGGGGCGAGCAACTGCATATCCCCCAGTTCCGTCCCACCGGTGGCTTGCTGCATCATGGCTGCCGTGGCATGCCCTTCCACAACGGCCTGCCGCGCCGCCGTGGCATCGTCATCATCGCGGGCGCCGTGCATATAACTATCCAGGTCCCAATTTTGATCCTGAAGCGCGTGGGTGAGTTCGTGGGAAAGTGTCATGCTCTGCATTTCCGGCGGAACCCAGTCCGCAATGAACATGGTCTTGCGCTTGGGGTCATAGAAGCCCGCCGCCTGTTCCGTCAATAAGCTGATCACAAACTTTTCCAGGTTGAAATCCCGCGGTACAACCCCTAAGACACGCGCCAGGGCCTCCTGCGCGTGGATCTGTGCAGGGGTCATCTCTTCATGCATGTTCTGGGTAATGTATCTTTCCACTTCCGGGCGGCTGGCCACCCGCTTATTCAGAGATCCCTTGATGGGCAGGCCGGTAATCTGGCTCATCTGCTGAAGAACTTCGTCAGCCTGAGAGAGGAGTTCCTGAGCCGACTGCGGTTGGGCGACGACTGTCGTCGCGAACAGAAGCAGCAGGCTGAACGAGATCAACCGGGAGAAAAATGGAAACCAATATCGTAGGCCTGGCTTAATGGGTTGCATCGTATTGAACGCCCCGCACTGAGATTGTAGCGCCGGCTTCCAGCGGGCATAGAGCCGCCAAGATGGCGGCGCCACGTTTACACTTGGACAGCTCCCAAACCTGGACAGTTTGACCCGCCTCGGTAACGAGACTATCATGAAACCGGCGCGAGCAAGCCGGGTGATCGCTGCCTCGCCTTAGCGCTCCGCTCCTCGGGGCTGGCAGGGGTGGGGGAGAG
>PLWR01000621.1 GCA_003165615.1 Acidobacteriota bacterium
GAGGTTTACACCTTCACCCCCAAGGGGAAGGTCATCGTCCTGCCCCGCGACGCCACCCCGCTCGACTTCGCCTACGCCATCCATACCGAGGTGGGTCACCATTGCGTGGGCGCCAAGGTGAATGGCCGCATCATGCCGCTTAAATACCACATGCGGAATGGCGACATCGTGGAAATCATCACCCAGGCGGGCCACGCTCCCAGCCGCGATTGGCTGGGGTTGGTGAACACCTCACGGGCGCGCAATAAGATCAAGCACTGGATCAACGTTGCCCAACGCAAGCAGGCATTGGAGATTGGCAAGCGCTTGCTGGAAAAGGAAGCGCGCAAATACGATGTGGCTCTGAAGAAGATCACCGATGAGGATTACGCCCGCGTGGCGCGTGACTACGGCTGTACGCTGGCCGACGATATTTACGCCGGCATCGGCTACGGAAAGTTCGCGGCGCGGCAGGTGCTGGCCAAGCTCGCGCCCTCGGCCAAGCTCGAGCCGGTGCAGGTCTCGCGCCTCGCGAGCTCGGTCAAGCGCGCTTTGGGAGTGGCTTCCGACGGGGCCATTCAGGTGGACGGCCACGATGACCTCATGGTCTATCGCGCCAAATGTTGCAGCCCCATTCGCGGCGAAGAAATCCTCGGCTATATTACTCGCGGCAAGGGTATCGCCGTGCATGCCAAGCACTGCGCCAACGTCCAAAACTTGATGTACGACGCGAACCGCCGCATTGAGGTCGAGTGGGTGGGTCCCAAGTACGCCCTTTATGCCGTCAAGCTGGCCCTGGTGACGGAAGACCGCCAGGGCATGCTGGCCGACGTCACCGCCGCCATTGCCGGGGTGCACTCCAATATTCAGAATATTGAGGCCCGCACCGGCGACAACCGCGCCAACATCGACGTCACCGTCGACATCGTGGATGTTGAGCACATGGATAAAATCATCTCATCTCTGAAAAAAATTGAGGGCGTTTATCAGGTCGATCGCGTTACGCAACCGTAGTCGCACATTACCACCGAACTTCCCGGAGGATCACTTGAGCAAACAAGCTATATCCACCCCCCTGGCGCCCGCCGCCATCGGCCCCTATTCGCAAGCGGTGCGTTCCGGCAACCTGGTTTTCCTGTCCGGGCAAATCCCTTTGGACCCTGAAACCGGGCACATCGTGGAGGGCGACGCCGCCGTGCAGACCGCTCGCGTGTTGCAAAACCTCTCGGCGATTCTGGAGGCCGCGGGGTCAAGCATGGGGCAGGTTCTGAAAACCACCGTTTATCTGAAGGATCTGGCGGACTTCGCCATGATGAATGAGGTCTACGCGCGCTTCTTCGGCGACTGCCCGCCCGCGCGAGCCACCGTGGAGGTGTCTCGTCTGCCGCGGAACGTGTCAGTGGAAATTGACCTCATTGCCGAAGTCGAGGGATAAGGAACGGAGTCAACGTTGCAGATGGCCGGATCGGTCAGCCCTTCTTCGCGATTGATTTGCCGACCTTGATGACTTTCCCGGAACGAATGCACGCCGTGCACGCCTTGATCGTCTTGGGCGAGCCCTGCACCAGGGCGTGTACTTGCCGCAGGTTGGGATTCCAACGGCGCTTCGTCACATTGTGTGCGTGACTGATATGGTTTCCATATTTGGGACCTTTTCCGCAAAGGTCGCAGGTACGTGCCATTGCCACACCCCTCTTGAATCGATTCCTGGATTACCGCAATCTCTAATCCTACCAGACATTCGTGATTTTGCCCACTACGAAAGCGCCGTCGGGTTACAATGAGTGCATGAACAAACTTAATCGGTCTAATTCACTCATGCACGTGGCCGCGCTGGCGTTGCTGGCGGGCCTTACCTTTCTCCCGGCGTGTGGCGTCCGCAAAGGCCCACAGGGACAGGAGGTATGGGCGGAAGTCGATGGCCAGCCCATTTACCGCGAGCAGGTGGAGCGGCTCTACCGCGGCCGCACCGCCCAGGGCACGGACGTCGCCACCGCCGAAGAGGCCGCCAGCTTCAAGCTCAATGTCCTCAACGAACTCATCAATAACCAAATCCTGGTCATGCACGCCTCCCACTCGCGGATCACCGCTTCCGAAGCGGAGATCGACGCCAAAGTGGGGGAATTGAGAAGCCCTTATTCCCCCGAGGAGTTTCAGAAGAAACTCCAGGAGCAGGGCTTGGACAACGACGGTCTGCGCAAGCAGATACGCGAAAGCCTTATCCTCACGAAGCTTATTAATAAGGATATTATCTCTCATATTAATGTCACCGATACGGAAATCGCCGCTTACTATGAGAAAAACAAAGCGAACTTCAACGTTGCCGAGACCACTTACCACATCGCTCAAATTCAGGTGACGCCCCGCCCCGATGCGGAGGTCCGTAATTTGAAGAATGACGATGCCAAGACTCCCGCCGCGGCTGAGCACAAAATCCAGGCCCTTTATGAAGGCCTGGAACACGGCCAGGATTTTTCCACCGTTGCCCAGGAATATTCCGAGGATCCCAGCACGGCTGCCGGCGGAGGCGACATGGGCTTCATTCCCACCTCCGGCCTGAACTCGGCGCTGAAACAGGTTGTGACTTCACTCAAGGTCGGCCAGGTTTCTCCCATCATTCATTCCAACATCGGCTACCACATCTTTAAGCTCCTGGGGGTGGAGGAAGCCGGCCAGCACACCCTTACCGACCTGCGCGTGCAGAGCGCCATCCGCCAAACGTTGCGCAATGAGAAGGAACAGCTCCTGAAGGCTGCTTACATCGAAATGCTGCGCAATCGCTCCAAGGTGGTCAATCACTTTGCGGAAGAAGTGGTAAAGGCAAGCGGCCTCCCGCCCAACGCCGGGTAGGGGTTAGGGATTGGGGTTCGGAATCGAAAGCCCTGAATTGTAAATAGTAAGTTAGAGAAGGCATATACAATTGTGTATATATAACTCACAGATAACCGTTTCAAGACATTACAACCCCTAACCCCTAACCCCTTCCTCGCCCCAGCCGCAGCAGGCGCGCGCCGGATTCCACGCCCCGGCCTTCCTCCATGTAAACGCGTTCGATGCGCCCGGCACGGGGCGCCCGCAATTCGTTCTGCATCTTCATGGCCTCGATCATCAGCAGGCCCTGGTTGCGCGCCACCTCCTGACCTTCCACCACCAGCACTTTGACAATCTTTCCGGGCATGGGCGCCACGATTTCCTGCGGGCCCTCGGCTTCAAGGGATGATCCCGTCCGGCGCCACCGGCGCGGGTCGTGCAATTCCACAAGGTATCGCCGCAGTCCTACGACGATG
Source organism: Acidobacteriota bacterium (assembly GCA_003165615.1). The sequence goes on from PLWR01000621.1 coordinate 3,267, forward strand.
ACATAGGGGCCGCCGAGGCCCGGGGCATCACCCGGGCGCTTGGAGACGAATGCTTCGTAGGACTTGCCATGCAACAAAAGCGAGTACACACCGGGAGTGATTTCTTCGCTGTGCGCCTCTGCGGCCTGGTTGCCAATGCGGAAGCGCCGCACGCCGTCCACAGTTTCGTTTGCCACCAGTTCCACTTCGTGCTCCAGCGTTTTGGACCCGCGATGAAGCCGCGCATGGAATTTCATCGTGACCTCCCGCGAGCCCCCTGGGGGTGCCGGTGGAGTGAGGCGAACCGGCCGGCCTGTTTCCATCCGTTGCTTGCCGTGGCGCCGGCCGGCTTGGCGTCGCCGTTCCGTTCCGCATCCAGCAGCGCCGCCAGCAGGGCCACGCTCTCCTCTTCTTCCGACGGCGGTTCTTCCTGCATTAACCCTGAGGCCAGGACGCGATCAATGAATCCCGTGTCCAGCCTGGCCGCCACAAAATCCGGGTGCTCCAGCATCCGGCGGAAGAAAGGGATATTCGTTTGAATGCCTTGAATTTCGTACTCACCCAGAGCCCGCTGCAAGCGCGCAATCGCCTCCGTGCGGTCCGTGGCCCACACGGCGAGCTTGGAGAGCAGCGGATCGTATTCCAGCGGCACCTGCCAGCCTTCGTACACTCCGCTGTCGCGCCGGATGCCCGGTCCTGCCGGCACCTGCAACCGCGTGATAAGTCCGGGCGAGGGGAAGAAATTATTGGCGGGATCTTCAGCGTAAATGCGGCACTCGATCGCCACCCCGCGCATCTGCACGTCCTCCTGCCGCCGCGCCAGGTCTTGACCTGCCGCAATGCGCATTTGTTCCTTGACCCGGTCAATGCCCGTCACCAATTCCGTGACCGGGTGCTCCACTTGCAGGCGGGTGTTCATTTCCAGAAAATAGAAATTCCCCTGTTGATCGAGAAGGAACTCCACCGTTCCGGCGTTCGAGTAACCCGCCAGCTTGCCGATGCGCACCGCGGTTTCACCCA